>DNPC01000377.1 GCA_003501565.1 Planctomycetaceae bacterium
ATGCCCGGGTTGGAACAATTGTAGAAGTTCCACTGGTTTGGTGATCCCCGACGCTCTTTCCCTCTCCAGCCATACGAGCTAGCCGGCGACCATCGGTCCCGACGGCTAGCACGTCCGAGCCATTGAGCTCAAGTAGTACACCACCTAGTGCAAATCGCGAGCTCTCTTGGTCGGTAGCAAACGACGTTCGTTTGACCATCTCCTTGAACATTCGAGCCGGTAACTCGTGATAAGAATCCTCTTCAAACGAGGCAATGGTTGGAAACTCGTCGGGATTGGCACTTGGCAAATTGAATTCTGAGTATTGCCCGCGGATCACCGTTGAATTCTCGTCCGATTCGATCGTCAGCTCATCGTCGCTGCTCTCACGGAGGATCATCCCCACGCGCGACACGTGCAGCAGCACCTTGCCAGCGGTCTGTACATCCACTTCGCCAACTTCGATCCGAATCCCCGACTCCATGTCGGTCGCCATCAACGTGATTTTGCCGTCTTCTGCTTCTAGCTTGACGTTTTGCAAGATTTCCTTGGGGCTCTTCGCAAGTGCTACACTACCAGCCAGCTGGAACGCGCCGGCCAATTTCTCTCGATTGCATACGATTTTCATCGCTATTCACCGCCACAATCACCCACGTGATTGTCCTACTGTCCAAATTGGTAATTTCAAAGACCATGTTTTACAGGTGAAGCTTCGCCAGCAAAACCACCTTGTTTCTTGGCGATCGTTATTTTCACGGTCGTCGTCGGGCAATGATCGATGGGGCAAGCAAAACATTTACAAGCTGCCTCAAACAACCTGAGCAAGCACTTCTGTTTTGCCATGACCTTGAGTTTGGAGGTCCTCAAGTTTTCCCAACATCTTCCTTCTAATATTTAAAAAATAGTAGTCGTAGTAATGGCGGCCGAAAATCAGTTTTCCACATAGGCTTAGTGACAGTTAAAGTACCGATTTCTTTGAACTTAGGGCAGTTCACTGACAGGCTACTGACCGTGCAGAAAACGTTGTTAGTTGTCAGCAAAGTGTAGCGTTATGGTTCACTAGGCAAGGGTTACTGAACGGGCCAGTGAAGACGTGGGCGTGGACCGAGATTGCGAAACGTCTCTCTACATAAAGCTGACAATTTGTCCACGAACATTGATGTAAGGCGACTTTGGCAAGAGGCCCGGATCGATGCCAAACTGGCAGTATTAGGGTTAAACGCCAAAGGAATGGAACGACCTGCGGGAAGCACAGGCCAATCGTTCTGACTGTCTGGCTAACTAAGACTGGTGGTCAGTTCACGATGTATGTTCGCCAGTTCAGGATCGGATGCGATTAAGCGTTCGGTTTTTTTCAGAGAATGCAAAATGGTCGAGTGGTCACGGCCGCCAAGGTAATCACCGATTTCTTGTAGGCTGGCCGGCGTCAACTGGCGAGCCAGAAAAGCGCACATACCACGCGCACGGACGATATTCGCGTCGCGTCGCGAGCCACGCATGTCGACCAAACGGACTGACAGCTTTCTGGCTACCGCTTTACCGATAGCGTTTAAGCCCGGACCTTCATCACGAAGGGATCGACCAGCGACTCCAGCGAGGGTAGCAGAAGAGAAATTGCCGTCGGTGCTAGCCAGCCCGTTGGCCAGCGACACCAAGTTTCGGCACTTCTCAGCCGTCAATACTCCGTCATCGATCGTGGAAGCGACGCGGTCGATAACGTCTACTGGAGCTTTGGATGCTAAGCGGCGGGCGAACTTTTGGATGAGCACGCGACGTGTGGAGGGGCTTGGCAGAGAGACTTCGATAGACAGACCGGCCGCCAGGCGGCTTCTTAAGCGTGTTGAGAGTTTGGCAATCGACGAGGGTAGTCGTTCGGCGGTGATGATTATGGGCCGCTGACTATCAACGAGTTCGTCAATAGTAGCAGCCAATTCGTCGCCAGAAGCTGGGGCGGAAGCCAGCGAGTCGAAGTCATCGATTAGCAGCAATTTGCACTGTCGATGCCGATTGCGAAACGAAGCAACGTCATCGATTTCGATGGATTCGGAATACAGCCGAGAGAATTCAGCAGCCGTTGTTAAGTGGAGTGGTCGAGATTGTGTCTGCTGCGACCACTTGACGGCTAAGGTGACAGCTAGTGCCGTCTTGCCAGCTTTCGAAGGGCCGTACAGGACGATTGGAGATCGTTCAGCGAGTGAACTGATCGTTTCTTCCGAAAACAGAAATCTCAAGTGTTCGTTTTCAGGTCCGACCCAATAGCTGGGCAGCAGCCATGCGTCTTCAACCCGCTTGCTGAGAAGCTTACGAACGGACGCAGGTCGCTGGAGACTAATCGAAGTAATCTTCGATTCACTGTTAGCTGTGTTCGCCATGTCCAGCCAGTGTGGAATTACTTGGACACAACTTGTTTATCGTCGCAGCGATAGTGGGAATCGACTGTTCGATCTCCGACTGAGTTGTTGAAACAGAGAAACTAAATCGCAACGAACCGCCAGCAATCGAGTCTTCAATTCCCATTGCAGATAGAACAGGTGAGGGGCGACTACTGCCGCTCGAGCAGGCAGAACCGGTGCTGCAGGCGATGCCCTTCAAATCCAACGCCATTTGGAGTGCCTGTCGATCAGCGCCAGGAAAAGCGATATTTGAAGTGTGTGGCAAGCGATCAGCAGCACTCGCGATAACAACGCCCGGAGTCCTTTCTAGCAGTTGAGATTCGAATTGATCACGCAGCAATTGAAGCTGGTTGTACTTTCCTTGATCGCGGGCTTGGGCGGTAAGCGCAACCGACATAGCAAGTGCCGAAGCACAGATAACCTGTTCCGTGCCGGGTCGAGTAGCTAGCTGCTGACCTCCACCGACGAGCAGCGGCTCAAGTTCAAACTCGGGCAGAGCGACCAGCGCACCAACGCCAACTGGGCCGTGAATTTTGTGGGCCGTGAAAGAAACAGCCGAAACGCCGCATTCACTCATGCTAAACGGGATCTTACCGACGGCTTGTACAATATCACTATGCACCGGCACGTTATACTGGCGAGCGATCTGACAAATCTTACCAAGATCCTGGACGACACCCGTTTCATTGTTGCCGAGCATGACGCTAATAAGACTGTATGCACCTGGCTCGGCATCCAAGATGTTCTGAAGGCGCTCGAGGTCGCACACGCCCTCTCGGTCGACCGGTAGAAGGACCAAATCACTCTTGACAGTTGCACAAGCGAGCCGCGCAGCTTCAGTCACACTTGGATGTTCGGTACAGGAAACGATGCACTTGCCTGGTCTAGCAGCCAAGTGTCCGATAACGGCTAGATTATTTGCCTCGGTGCCACCACTGGTAATGATCACGCGAGCCGCTGACATGCCACCGCGCGGTGCGTCGAGTGTTTGTAGAATCGAGTCCTTAGCAGATTCAAGGATTCGCAACGCGTCGCGACCGGGTCTGTGTTGGCTAGACGAGTTAGCAACACCACGCAGATTCAGTTCGTGCATGTGGTCGGCAATTCGCCGGTCGAGCATCGTCGTAGCGTTGTTGTCAAAGTACATCATCAGCAGAGAATTCGAGCGGAGTTCGTCAGTCAACGGCGAGGAAAACGATGGGACCAGCGACGAGGAGGCCAGCCACGCTGGGGCCTATTTTAGGTTAGCGTTAGATCTGTCAGCATTACGGTACGCTTCGGCAGCATCGAGCGCTTCAGACTCTTGTTCTTTGGTAAGGTCAGCGTGCTCGCAGTAGTCGTTGATAGCGTCCAGCATGCAGGAATTAACTTCGCTTTCGAAGGTAGGCAGATCGATATCCTGCCGAGCCAAACGGGCGATTTCAGGGATGGCCGCGTAAAGCTTCAACTCGCACAACTGCGCAACAGCAGGCCAGAGTATCGCGGCCTTTTTCGGGTGTTTGTCGCTCCAGTCTACCCAAAAGGAATCGTAGTTTGGCGTACGCGTTTCAAGCAAGTCGTAGATGATCGCAGCTGGGCCTTGATGCAAATTACCATCGCTGATGTACACCAAGTCCCAGCGACCAGTCTTGAGTTTGTTGGGCTTTAGGTACTTTGCGATAGAGTTGTTCAGAATACTGCCGGTTTCGGTAGGGTTATCAGACCAGGCAGCATAACTAAAAGCGGTAGAGTGCTTCACAGCAGTTAGCTGACGATTGGTGAATGGATCACGGCGAAAACTGAAGCTCCGAACCTGCCAGTTATCGACGTTGAATTCGACACCTTGGACAGCCGTAGAACTCGCATAGGCAAGTAGGCAGGCGATTACAACAGCCACGACGAGTAGGCTGGAGAGTACCTTGTGCGAAGCGATCCAGCCGCCGGTGTTATTTGCTTTCGAAGTGGACATCAGTAAGACTGGTTTAGAGTCGATTATCGAATAACGGAAACTCGTCATCATTCTAACCACAGTCGCTTCGTTGAGCACATTGCATCGCCTAGCGTGCCCGGCGGGTGACTTTTGGGGGCAGAGATTCTTGGGGGCAGTGACTTTTGGCGTTAGTGACTTTTGGCGGCAAAGACTGTGGGACAGTGAAGTACCGGCAGTAACTCCGATAGCCGTCCAATCGCTATGCACCTATAAATAGTTGGCCGAATCCGGTTCTTCTAACGCTCAAGACTTCAATCCTGAACGAAACAGCTCGACCGATGCGCTTCCACCGTGCCCAAACAAGGCTACAGCCGCAGTATTCAGCTCTGCAGCCTAAAGGGGGGGCATTCAGGCTGCACAGAGACAATTCAGGTAGCAGCGGTCAAGCTGACTTCCAAAGAAAGCAAGAATGGCTGCGTCGAGAGCGCTCCGAAGGCGATCCAACGCGGACAGTCAGCAGCGAAAACGAGCACACCGAGGAGCAAAAACTTACCGAGCTAGAAGCGGTTTTGTTGCTCAGCCCAGAAGGCATAAGTAGCCGAAAACTGGCTAAACTGGCTGGGTTGGCGGACGCTACACAAGCTCGTACACTACTGCGGAAACTAAATGATAAACTTGATGTAACCGGTAGAGCTTACCGAATCGAAGAAGCGGCGGGTGGCTTTACGTTGATGACACG
>DNPC01000792.1:0-496 GCA_003501565.1 Planctomycetaceae bacterium
GATTTGGCTGAGGCACTGGATGGTGGTCTTGTTCAGGACTGGAAACTTGACGACGACTACCCGGCGTTTTTGCAGAATCAGTTAGACCTTGGGCGATTGCAGATTGGCAACATCGCGTTTGCCACGATTCCTGATGACTTCTTTCATGCCGGTCGCAAGAACTGTGATGTATGGCAGATGAGTGCCCGGTCGCGCAACGCAGGCTTTCAGCATACTTTCTATGTCGCGAAGACCGCTTGCCCACCGCTGGTAAAGCCTTTGCCGCGAAACTTTAAGCCGCTTTCTTCAAGTGGAGGTTGGTCGGTCGCCGCTCTTGAGGCGGGTAGTAATCTTTATGTTCTGATGACCGACAGAAGCGTTGAAAAACTCTTGCGTCACCAGCAGTTGGCGTAACTTTCTAATGGCTGTTTGCTCGCGCGAAATACTCTGTCCGCGCGTTATTCCTGGATTATGCATCTGAAACGTAGGCCGGGACAAGTAAGTGCATTCACTGCCG
>DNPC01000792.1:554-5072 GCA_003501565.1 Planctomycetaceae bacterium
ACAAGTAAGTGCATTCACTGCCGTAACTTCGGTCGAAACGTCGCGATTGGTTTCGACCTTGTTAGCGGCCACCATGCATGATCCGGGGTATTCCAATGATTGGCTAGCTCCCCTCGTCACCAATAAGTCGTGGTCGTGCCGAGAGATTCATTGCGATTTGTTGGGCGATCTCGTTGCGCGATCGAGGCTTAACTTGCCTACTGGATTGGTAGGACCACAAGTTATCTTTTTCACGAACGACAGTTCTTTGCCAAGTGCATAGGTTGTTTCGATACAATGAGCGGGAGCAGCAGTTGCGTACAGATGCCTGAATTGCTGAACAGCTAGTTGCGACGATCCGCCAAAGTGTTGTGTGAGTTTATGCGTTCCGGCAGGATCATTTCAACAACATGTCCAAGTGTTCCGTTGTTAACTTCACTTTCCTAGAGGCCTCAGATGGCTCAAGCGATCGTCGATCCAGAAGAACTAAGACAGTTCGCGGCAATGCTAAAGAGATTTTCGCAACAGGTGCGGGAGTCATCTACGACTCTCTCTCGCGCTCAGGGCAGGTTGAGTGAGTCGTGGCGCGACCAGGAGCACCGCAAGTTTGCAGATGAATTTGAAGAACAGATGAAGATGGTCAACAAGTTGCTTGATGCGAGTGACAAGCATGTCCCGTACTTGTTGAAGAAGGCGGAGTATATCGACCAGTACCTGCAGCGTTAGCAGCAGAGGAGTAGTCAGCCGCCGCAACTACTTGTGGCTGAGAATCGCGACGCGTCGCAACTGGAAAGACGAAACAGAGGAGTCGGTGTTGAGTCAAGATGCCCAGGTAATGTCGGTTCAGCGGTTGCAGGAGCTACACGCTCAGCTTGTGCGTTATCGCGAAGATATGAATCGTGAGCTAGACAACCTCAAGCTTGAGCTCCAACGGCTAGACCAATGGATTGGCTCCAGCGTGCCGCAGTACTGGATGTCAGAGCTTCGTGTTGCTAAGCGACAGCTGAGCGAGTTTAAGGATGCTTTATCCCGGTGTCAGTCTTATGTACGTGAAGATGAGCGGCGCCCTTGCACAGAAGAGAAGAAGCGAGTTGAGAAGGCGACGCGGCGAATGCGGCTGTGCGAGGACAAGCTGCATCGCGCGAAGGCCGCGCATCAAGCTTGGGAGCAAGAACGCGCTAAAAGCCGGACGAAGGTTCATCGCCTTGAGAGCATGATTGAATCGGACCTCCTGGTCGCCGCAGCTGACCTCCAAACCGATATTGACGCCCTTGGCAAATACACAGCACTTAAGAATCCAGGCGGCTCAACTACGTAGGCCGTAGCTTTCAAAGGGATTACTGACGATGCATAGGCCCACACATGACCTGCCCGGCTGTGTAATGCGGCTCAATAGAAAAACGGAACGTCTGGCAGAGCAGTTTGAGGAAACGTTCGAGCTTTGGAAAGACGCGCGTGCGCAGGCGTTCAACAAGCAGCATGCTTCCGAAATTCGACCCGTTGTTGGGCAAGTCTCCGTTGCTATGGCCCAAACGACTGAGGTCTTTGACACGCTTGCAAAGCAGTTGCTTGATCCCGACAAGACTTAGTTGCTCGCTTGAGCAAATCGAGCTGGGCAAACTGCAACTGCATTGAATTCGGCTTGTTGCAGTTTCTGCTCGAAAAATCAAACGTAAATTCGCTCGGGGGTAACATCATGATATCAAGCAATCCCAAACCGCTTGTTCGCACGCGGCTTGAACGGCTGTTGCGAGGGTTGGACGCTCGCAGTTCCTCTAGCGCCCGAGAACTTGGTGAGCAAGTAGATACACTCCAAAGTGAGTTGGCAGAGCGTCAAGTACGCTACGAACAACACTGCGCTACGCTAGCCGAGCAGGCACGCCAACAAACGCGGCAGACGCTAACCGCCTGGGACAATCAAATCCACGGCGCGTGGGATGCCTGCGAAAAGCAAGCTTATGAGGCGATCGTTGATACAAAATACAATGTTGAGCAACTCAGTCGCCAGGCCGCCAAACAGCGCACGGATTGCGAAACCCAGGCGACCGATCGCAGGGCTTCCAGTGAAAGTACTTTCAATCGTGAGAGGCAAATCGTCCAGGACAACCGGTCCAGATTCCATACTCATTTAGATGCACAAATTGAAGGTATCGCTGGCTTAGTTGCACGTAGTCGCGAACGGCTGCAGCAGCGAAACATACGTCCGCCCGTTAGCGATGGGTTTGTGCCTGCACCTGCGGCAGCTACCTCGTCACGCCAGGCTCTTCAGGAATTAGTCGACACGGCCAACGTCGCCAAAGCCCATTGTGACCGGATTGTGAATCAGCCACTTGCCAAATTCATTGAGAGTGGATGGTGGTGGCTCGTGACGCTGGCGGTCTTTGGCATCGTCGCCGGAGCATCATGGTGGTTTGGGTTTTTCGGTCCGATCTACAGCGTTTTTCTCGGGGCGGGTTGCAGTGCCGTATTGATGGTCGGCGGTTTACTCGTCGCCGGGCCCTGGCTTCGTAGAGTTGCGAAGAAGGAGTTTCCATCGCTTCTGAATTCTGCAACGCAGGCGGAGGAACAGGCGATTCACGCAAAGCAACTGTTGCAGCGGGAAGTTGATTCACAGCTTGAAAGTTTGCAGAACGAGCATGACGATCGAATGGCTAAAGTTCAGCAGTGGCGTGTCGCACGGCTGGAAGAGATAGAAGGCACACTACAAGGCGAGGTGAAAAGGCTCGAACAAGAGTGTGCGTCAATCAAGGAAGAAATGAGAGCCGATTTGGACAAGAGCTCTACTGACCTGAACGCAGCCTTCGAAGCTCAGGCGGCAGATGAGGAGCTTGCAAGCCAAAAGGCCTTGGAGGCGAGCAACGATGAAAACGAACGCTTCAAACGTGAAATAGCTGACCGGATCGTTGCCTTGCAGGAAGGTGGAGCGCAACGACTCCTAACTGGAACTGAAAAAGCGGCTCTGCTGGTTGCCAGGAATCAGCAATGGTGTGACACGCAGTTTCTTGACTGGGGATCCTTCATGGATGATCCCGCAGCGGGGTTGCGTCGATTGTCGAGTCCTTATGCTCCGATTGGAAAGTTGGATACGCCCACCGATCCGGACCCCAGCGCACTTGCGAACAACCTCCGAATAGCCCGGGATGCGACGCTACTGTTTTCTGCACTTGAGGATAGCTACCTCACGATGACGGGAGATCTTTCGCACGCGAGTATGAAAGATCAGGTCAGAAACGTCGTGTTGAGGTTGTTGTCTACTTTACCACCTGCTCGAACACAGGTGTGTGTCGTTGATCCGTCCGGCCTGGGGCGTGACTTCGGTTGGCTTATGCATCTGGCTGATTTTGATGCAGAACTAGTTTGCCATCGTGTATGGACGCAGACCAATCATATTGCACGGCAAATCGAGTCGCTCGCGCGGGGCGCTGAGGACTTTATCCAACAGTCGCTACGTGATCAGTATGCAACCATTGCGGAATACAATGCCGATGCAGGTGCGCTGGCGGAGCCCTTCCGGATTCTGATTTGGGCAGGCTTTCCCGAGGCGATTGACGAACCGACCCAACGGAGCTTACGAAGCCTGCTCGACACCGGTGCACGATGCGGCGTTGTGCCAATTCTGATGATAGACGAAGCCTCAAATTGGCTGAAATCAAAAGAGGCCGAGCAACTGTTTCGCCGTGGCATGCATATTCGCGTCAGAAATGATCAGCTGGAGCTAAGCTCTAGCTCTACCGACTCACTTGCGCTCAAGCCACTGCCACCCCCAGATGAATCACTGGCTAGTCGAATTGTGAGTGAAATCGGCCGGCAATCGCTGGAGGGCAGTCGAGTTGAAGTTCCTTTGACAAAGATGCTACCCAGCCAAGCTGAGTTTGGGTTGGCCGACAGTTCACGCAATCTGGAAATCCCAATTGGACAAAGCGGCGTCGGACGGACGCATTCTCTGTCGCTTGGTGTTGGTACCGCTCAACACGCCATCTTGGCTGGCAAGACCGGCTCGGGAAAGTCAACATTGCTGCACGCCTTGATCACCAGCGCGGTCTGCAAATACTCGCCCGAGGCACTGCGGTTGGTCCTCCTGGACTTCAAAAAAGGCGTGGAATTCCAGGTGTATTCCAATGCGAATTTGCCACACGCTGACATCATCGGAATTGAGAGTCACCGGGATTTTGGGTTGAGTGCTCTGAAGTACATCGATGATGTTTTGACCGCTCGTGGTGAGTTGTTTCGAGAAGCACGGGTACAGGACGTTGCTCAATACAACGCGGTCAACGCCGATTCGAAGATACCGCGACTGTTGTTGGTGGTTGATGAGTTTCAAGAGTTGTTCGTCGAAGATGACAACCTGTCGAGTCAAGCGAGTTTGATTTTGGATCGAATCGTACGCCAAGGTCGATCTTTCGGCGTTCATGCCATCTTGAGCAGTCAGACACTTGCCGGTGCGTACTCGCTACCAAGGACAACACTTGGGCAAATGGCGGTACGTATTGCTTTGCAGTGTGATCCCTCGGACGCTCAGATTGTCTTTGCCGAAGACAA
>DNPC01000751.1 GCA_003501565.1 Planctomycetaceae bacterium
GGACGATTCGACAGATCAGTTGATCAGCATGTATGACCGCCAGCGCGATGATGTTGTTGCCGCAGAGGAGCTGCGCGAGTTCTTGTCACGTGGTCTTAGCCGCCGCCCCAATCTTCAGATGGCCGATGATGGTTACGAAGACGGCGCGTTGGAACGTTCACCGTGGGGACCACTCGATACGAACGACGATTACGTGCTTCAACCCGGCGAATCGTCTGAATTGGTAGATCGTTTGGCTGCTCTCGATGTAGACGAGGATGGTTTCGTAAACTTGGCCGAAGCCACGCCACCTGCGGCAGAAACAATGATGTCCAGCGGTTCAATGGGGCTGTCCCCCAAGACGATGCTACTGGTTCCGACCGACGATGCAGATCCGCTGCAGCTGCGGCGCGACCATTCACGACTAGCGGCTAGAGTGATCGAGCACTATACGTTCCTGGGCCAAATCACCGCAGAGCAATGGCCCCAAATGTCCGATTCCGAATTCGGTGAGCTCGACGCGGATAGCAACCAAGAGCTCGACAAGTCTGAGTTGCGAAAGTTGTTCGAACAGCCCGCGCATGCAGACATTTACGTTCGATTTGATGCGGGCGATGCTACGCAAGTCCATGCTGTTATCAACCGCGATGGCCGTGTTAACCAGCAGCAACCTGGCAGCCAGGCGGGATGGGTTGCGGCACACGAAGGAGGGAAACTGAGTCTGCCTGGCCTGGCACTCCAAATAGTCATCCAAGATTCGTTCGCGGCTAATAATAAAGCCATGGTGCTGCAAACGGTTGGAAACGCGCTGGCCGATGACAACTTACGAGAGTCAGTCACGAACCAATATCAACTGGGGGCCGAAGCGTTTGACGTCGTCGATGCGGACTCTGACGGACAGCTAGACGCCAACGAACAGCAAAGACTCTGGCAGTGGCTGCGTGCGCGACAAAGCAGCCGAATGGTCGGCCGGTGGAAGCTCGCGGCAATGCCGTGGTTCCAGCTAATCGACCAGAATGCAGATCGACGCCTGGGGATGGAGGAGATCCGTGAATTCTCTGCGAATTTCCAAACCCTGTTCCCTGGCGACGAGGCGGTATTGGGGAATTCTGGCCCATTGTTAGTCAGCTTGGAGATTCAACGCAGGGACCCCCGATTGGAGACAATTCCGCAACCGACTGCAATGACCGACGCACCACCCGAGTTAGTGGCAGCTGATTGGTTCGAGGCCATGGATTCCAATGCAGACGAGGCGATTGAGCTCGATGAGTTTATTGGCGATGCTGCTGATTTTGCCGAACTGGACCGTGACGAAGACGGGTTTATCCGAAGAAATGAGGTTTACACGCCGTGACGTTGGATTAGTTTTGAAGGCGGGAAAACTCCCCATCTTGGTAGTACGGCCCCACCTGCCAGTGACCACCCACTTGGATTGACGTGGCCATCTGAATACCTCAGAATAACGACTTTATGTGGCGACCCGAATGCGGTTTTCCACATTTTGTCCCACCTTTGGATAGCAATTAACGCCCTCCGTTGCGTCCATTCGATCGCGTCAGGCCTGAACTCACCTGCGAGAGAAATTTCTATGACCATTTCGTTACTGGTTGCGGACGACCATGAAGTCGTTCGACTCGGTCTTGCCAACATATTAGATGGCACTCACGTCTCGGTCTCTGATGAGGCTACGACAGGCGAGGAAGTGCTTGCGAAAGTCCAACAGAACCGTCCCAGCGTCGTTTTACTAGACGTGCGAATGAAGAAGGGCGACGGCTTGCACGTCCTGGGAAGACTCAAACTCGATTATCCGGACCTACCCGTCCTGATGTTTTCGACCTACGACAACCCGACTTACGTTGCTCGCGCGGTCGCACTCGGCGCTGCCGGTTACATCTTGAAAAGTGACGGGAAAGAACGCTTAATGCAAGCCATCGAGACCGCCGCTCGGGGCGAATCAGCGTGGTCGCGAGAAGAACTCCGGCGTGTGACGGGTGCCCTAGCCACGCCTCGTGTCGTGTCTGACGTTGAGGTGCCTTTGACGCAGCGCGAAAGTGAAGTCCTGCGGCAGCTTGCCAACGGACTCACTAACAAGGAGATCGCGATGGCGCTCGGCATTAGCTACGAAACTGTCAAAGAGCACGTCCAGCACATCCTAAGAAAGATCGGTGTTTCCGATCGCACGCAAGCAGCCGTGTGGGCCGTTCGAAAAGGCCTCGTTTAGGTATCGCCGCCATAAAGCCGTCGCCGCGTGAGTCCGCAACAAGGGTTTTCTGAAGCCCGTTGAGCTGGTACTCTTATGCGGCTCGGCAGCTAAGCGAAAGCCACGGGTAACCGAGAGTACCTCTGCAAAGCGCAAATGCCTGAAGCAGGCTACCTGATGCCCTTGTGCCGCAGACCTGTGCAGCCAGGTTCCGAACCGCGAGCCCCTCAAGTTGTTCGGCGTTTGCGCCGACATTAATTCGACTCAGGGGTAACGACTCAGCAGTAATACGCATACCGCTAGGCCGTGCAAGAAAGCATAAACCGAATAGCATATTGAGATTCTGAAGAACAGGAGCGAATAAGATGACTAAGCCAAAGCGACGACTCAAAAAGGCCAACCATGGCGCCCGCCCCGCAAATTCTCGAGCCCGCAAAGCCCGACGCCACCGAGTGAAAACCCGCGTTTAACGAAGCGGTCGATTCGGTCGTGGGAGGCTCTGCATTGGGCCGTGCTCGCGGGACGTTGGCTTCGGCTTTTGGCTCACTGAACACCCAGAGTTTGTCACTATTTGTTCAAATACCGTGTCGTGATTCGTTGAGCTGACCCTCGCGTCGCTGTGCGACCCGCAAACCGGCTAGCTTGGTTCAAAACTAGATTCTGCAACTTTGGTCAGCACGTTCAGGAGCCGAGGGCGGTGGCAGCACGCGAAAACATTCTGGATCCGTCCACTCTCGACTACGAGAACATCATTGCGGACCAAGCGGAGATTCGGAAATACAATCCTCAGCGTTTCGAGATGGAACAGCTGACTGCGATTGTCTACGAGGATCTCGAGAACCATGTCTGCGCAGGGTACAAAGACCTGACTTTCGAAGAGTTTTGGGTCCGTGGCCACATGCCCAATATGCCGCTCATGCCTGGCGTCGTGATGCTGGAAGCCGCCGCCCAGATGTGTAGCTACTTCTCGCAGAAATATGATTTGCTCGGCGCCAAAATGGTGGGCTTTGGCGGCCTCGAAGACGTCCGTTTTCGCGACCCTGTCATCCCCGGGGATCGCTTGGTTCTCGCTTGTGCGATGACGAAGCTGCGCCGCGGCCGAATCGTCGTAACGAGATTTCAGGGATTTGTGCGTAATTCTTTGGCGGTCGAAGGCATCTTGAAGGGTATACCCATTCCCGTTGATCGTTTGCCCAAGAGCGCCGATGTCTCTTAAGAGTAGCGGAGAACTCCGCGCTTAGCCCGTTCGAGCTCGATTAGAGCAACGGGACTACCAAGTGTGTGTCGGTAGCTTCCAAGTAGATTGCGGCAGCTGCGTATTAGAGCCCACCGTTAGGTGCATGGCTCTCAGAAATGTGCGACAATAGTGGCTCACGACGTAGCGATGTTGGTGTCCACTTGTTCGCTAGTTTGCATTTCTCTCACGATTGAAATTTGATGCTCAGCAAAACCCTCCGGCGGCAACTAGCGGCAATTCCTCTTTGCCTGTTCTTGCTCGCCGGTCCTGCCGTCGCCCACCCAGGCCACGCGAATTTAGTCGCTCCGGCCGATAGCCCGATGCACTACGTTTTGCAGCCGAGTCACGCTGCGGGTTGGCTTGTACTGGCGGTCGCGACAATCTACGTGGTTTGGCTTAGCAAGTACTCAGCCAAAGACCGGCGGCTCGCATGGTCTAGAGCACCACGTTCCACAACAACGCAGGGACGCTAATGGTGGCACCGGGTGAGGCCAAACGCGTACTGATCGCGGCCAACCCCAAGAGTGGTGCAGGGCCGGGAAGCGCATTGGTAGATGAACTCGGTCGGCAATTGTCAGACCGCAAGCTGGAGAGCGAGGTCGTTTACGACCTAGATAAGCTCAAGCTACGTGCCGCTGAGCTCGAGGCCAAGTCCCAGCTGCAATGCGTTGTTTCTGCAGGCGGTGACGGCACAGTGTCCGCCATCGCGAATCGAATTGAACCGAGTGTGCCGATCTCTATTTTCCCACTCGGCACTGAAAACCTACTCGCCCTTCATCTTGGGCTGACCGCCGACCCGGTTGCGGCAGCAGATTCTGTTCTCGCTAACCAGCAGGTAACCATGGATGTTGGTTCTGCTGGCGGCAAGCTCTTTCTGGTGATGCTAAGCGTTGGGTTCGATGCGTTAGTTGTGCAAGACATGACAAAACGGCGAAGGGGACATATCAATCGCTTTTCATACGGTGGCCCCATCGTGCGTTCTATGGTTGGGTACCGGTTCCCAATGCTGCACTTCGCTGCAGGCGAACCGCATGCAACCGCCACAGCTGAAAGGGGAAGCTCCGATGCATCTGCAGGCATAAGCTCACCCAAAGTGACTCCCGAGATTCCTCCGGCGGCCTGGGCGTTTATCTTCAACGTTCCACGCTACGCCGCTGGCCTGGATTTCTGTCCCAGCGCCGATCCGCATGACG
>DNPC01000710.1 GCA_003501565.1 Planctomycetaceae bacterium
CGCGGTGCTCTCGGCGATGCACTGAAGGATTCGTATGTCGATGACATCGAGGTTACCGACCAGAGCGATGACTACGAACCACGAGCAACGGCGGAATCGCTCCCGCCATACTCAGCAAGCTTCCGTGTTGCCGTCACAGGTTTTGGCGAAATCTAGGTCGTAGGGTCTAATCCGCGAAAGGAGCAAACATGACAGTTCAACGAAAAACCATCGCCAAAGGCACCGTTCTATCCATCGGTCCTGTCGGCGGTTCATTAGCCGAGTTTGGCCGCATACTCACGTTTACACCGCCAGCTGAGGACTTCGAGACTGTCGAGGCGCCGGAGCTGAATCCTCAGGATGACGATGGCAATCCACTTGACGGTGACCCTGTCGAGTTGGGCGACGAAATCTTCGGTGAGTTTACGTTCGAAACCTATTGGGACCCTCGCCACACCGATGCCACTCAGCTCGATACGTGGCGTGCAGCCAAGACTGAGCTGACCTTCCAACTAGATACACCGCATCCCACCGACGCTGCGCGAATGACCTTCAACGGAAAGATCAAGACGTTGACGCCGTCGCAACTCACGAAACGGGAGTACTACAAGCGGACCGTCACCGTCATCCGCACAAGCGGAATCACTAGCGCAGATAAGCCGTAAGCCATGCCGACTTTAGACATCCTCGCCGCACTCGAAGAGCACTTGCCGACCAAACGACGCGTCGACGTCGATGGTTGGCCGGTGCCTGTCTGGGTGTGGCGCCTCGACTACACGGCGATTCTCGAAATCTCCAAGCTGCCGCGTGACAGCGAGGAGCAGATGGCTCAGTACGGGCATCGGTTGGTAGCAATGGCGATTGGCGATGAGGAAGCGCCGGGCACGTTCGACAATGAACGCGGCCAGGATTGGCTGACACGGCACCCGATGGCGGCGCTGCACCTGGCAAAAGTCGCCCAGGAGTTTAACGAACTCACCGGTCCATCGGAGGATAGAGCAAAAAAGTCCGAGAGCTCCGAGCTCTCTACCACCTCAGTAGGGAGCTCGGGGTCGGACACCCCCGACGATTGCTTGTAGAGCTGACTCGCAGCGAGTTACTCGACTGGCTGGCATTGTGGCAGGTTGATCCCTGGGGGCCTGACAGGGCAGACCGTCGTGCAGCAGTGCAGGCAGGATGGTTTCGAGGTGTGAGTTTTCAGGCCGTCAGCATGGAATACCCGTACGTCGGCGGTGATGACGGTGAAGAAGAGCTGCTTGATTTGCTAGACCAGGACCGAAAAGACCGCGACAATGCCGGCGAAGCTTCAACCCCTGAACCTGAGGATAACGGGTAGTGCCAATGGGCTATCCGCCGCTCTCGGCAAAGCCCAAGGCGACGTCGGAAGCTTCTCCGTCTACACAGAGCGGCAAGCGTCCAAGATCAGCCACGCGCTCAGTAGCATCGCAGCGTTTGCCTTACCAGCTGGCCTGACTGCAGGTTTAGGCTTTGGCGTTCAGCTCGCTGCCGACGCTCAAGACGCAGAGCTGTCTTTCAAAGCGTTGACCGGGTCTGCCGAAGCGGCGAAAAACGTCATTGCCGAGTTGAATAGCTTCTCCGCCTCGACGCCGTTCAGCTTCGCAGACGACGTTCTGCCGGCTGCGCAGCAGCTGCTGACGTATGGTTTCTCAGTTGATGAGCTGCAGGACCAGCTGCGGATTCTGGGCAATGTTGCTGCAGTATCGGGTACCGACTTTGCGGAGCTGGCCAAGCTGATTGGCCGGGCCCGGTCCACAAATCTGATTTTCACTGAGGATCTCAACCAACTCAGCGACCGGGCTATTCCGGTGCTCGATTTGTTGGCTGAGCGTTTCGGTGTAACGACGGCAGAAGTTCGCAAGCTGGCCAGCCAAGGCAAGATCGAATTTGCTGACCTGGCAGCAGTCTTGGAATACCTCGGCGGTGAAGGCGGTAAGTTCGGCGACGCGCTGCAAGAACGTTCAGTTGCGCTCAACGGCGCGATCAGCAAGCTGAAGGACAACGTCAAGCTGCTGGCTACCGATATTGGTTCATTCCTCGTACCGGCCACTACCGAGGCGGTGCAATGGGCGACCGAATGGGTGCAGTACATTCGGGAGCTTGACCCGGCAACGGTTGAGTTGGCAGCCAAGACGACCGCATTCACCGTAGCTCTTGGCGGTACAGCTCTTGTACTACCCAAGCTCATCGCTCTGGGCAAAGAGCTGGCGCTGGCTATTCGTGCCATTGCATCGGCGTCCACTATCGCCCAAGCGCTCAGCGGGCCGAAAGGCTGGGCGTCTGTCGCTGCTGGTTTGGCTATTGCCGGCGGCTCGGTCTATGCCGTAGACCAGCTGTTCGATTCATTCAACCAGACTCAGTCACAGTCGGTTGCCATTGGCGGTGAAGTTGCTGACTCCATTGGTGAGACTGCGAAACGGTCAATCGAGGCTGGTGACTCGGCAAAGTCCGCTGCAGCCGAGCATGAGAAGTGGCTCAAAACCGCAGACGGCCTGCGAAGTCAGCTTGAAACACCGGTCGAAAAATACGAGCGAAAGATTCGCGAACTATCGATGGCGGTTCGCGAGGGCGGGCTGGAGTGGGAGTTCTTTGAGCGCGGCGTTGCATCGGCATTGCGAGAACTAGACAGTGCCAATTCATCGACCGAATTTGCTCGCCCTGATGCGCTCCTGAAAGGCAGCGAAGCAGCTGAAGAGCTGGTCTATCGATTCCAACAGCAGGCGGCGGGCGATGATGACTTCCAGGCACGACTCGATAAGCAGGTCGCTGATACCAAACGCGAGATTGCAGCGCTCGACAAGCAAGCTGCAAATGAAGCCGAGCGCCGGAAAACAGAGATTGCTCAGTCTGCGCTGGCACTAGCCGAGGCCAACGTCGATCAGCTGACAACGAGTTTTGAAGCTGCGAAAAACGAGTTCCGTGAGCTTGCGGCGGAAGCTGCCAAGCTAAGCGATTTGTCCTACGACCGCGACGGGTTGATTGCTGGAACCAACGCTCTCGGCTCGCAGTTTCGGTCGCTGATTACTGGCCAGTTTGACGGCATCGCATTGGACCGGGAAAAGGCGAGTGCTTTCGATGCTGCCCAAGCCAAGGCCGATGCCAAGCTGGCTGAGGTCCTTCAGAAAGAAGAGCAGCTGAATCGCGCTCAGGCCCAAGCGGAGGCTGCTCGGCAAGCGGCTGCGGATACGCAGATGCAGGATCAACTTGAGCAGAACAATGCGTTGCTGGCGACAGTCCGCGATGCGATTCGGGCAGACCGTGAACCCATGCCGTTGGATTTGTAATGCCTGCAATCGTCAAACAAACGCTTCTACGCACCGGTGACGTCGACTTCACCGCCACATCAGCGTCGGTCGTCGACCATTGGCTAGTGGAAGTCGACGAGCGTATCGCCAAATCGACCGTTGCGGAGCTATTCGTTGCTGTAGAAGACAACCCGGTCCCGCGAGCCACTCTCCAGCAGCTCGGTTCTGGCCTACTTATCTGTGACCGTATCCGTGTTGAATCTGCAGGCAAAAACGCTTCAAAGCTCTGGCATGTCGATGTTGAGTGGAAAGAGCTAGACCAGGACCGGCCCGAGAGCCGCGACTATCCCACGCCAAACAACCGCACGACAAACCCTGAGGATTGGGAGCCAACTTGGTCGAGCAGGACGCAGGTCATCTTCGAGCCAGCTGAAGACGCGTGGTATCTGGATGGCTATAGCGGGCTGGCCGAGCAGCACTTGCGCAAATTCGATGGCGATCCTGGTGACCCCGACGCAGATCCGCCTGTACCCGCTGTGCCGCCTCGCCGCGCCCCGCTGGTGAATAGTGCGTTGCAGCCATTTGCAAACAAGCCAGAGCATCGGCGGCTGATTCGGATTTGGACGATTCGCTGGCTACGCCCACTGATATCGCCAGCGACCATCCAAGCCGAAAACAAGCTGAATGCGAAGCGATGGCACCTGTACTTAGACGGCATCGAAATGACGCCGTGGGAGCCCCGCACCGCGCTGATCGACTCGATAGATATGCAGCGCATGCGCTGGGGATACGCGTCGCTCATCGAACTTACCATGAAAATCGTTGTCGATCCCGAAGGCTGGGACTGGCTACTACTCGACCAAGGTACGGCAGCGAGAGCGATGGCGGGTGATGTAGACGGCAACGGTGGTTTCATATCGCCCGGCGATATTCAGCCCGGGCAGATTGCACATCGGCAGCTGGTCGATGCCCAGGGGCGCGGCATACAAGATCCAGTGATGCTGGATGGCGACGGGCAGCCGCTCGACCCAGGCGAAGACCCTGTCTACGGTCGGTGGTCAGACTTCGTCGAAGTGGACTTTAAGAGCGTGCCGCTACTTCGTAATCATGGGCGAAACGAATGAGACGTGGTCACACTATCCTGCGCGAGAGCGGTGAACGGCTGGCAGCGATGCTGCGACGCGAGCGTTATCAGCCGCCGAAACGCGATACGAACACACGCCCTGTCCCTGGAGGCGTGGGCGAAACTCCGCCACGCTTCGCGAAGCTCATCGAAGACATGCCTGAAGGGCACGGTAGGTTTGCCTATGCGAGGACTTACAGCTGGGCTGGGGCGGAGCTAGGCACAGTGAAGCTTCACAACTGGGGCGATGCGTCCGCTCCGGCCAAGGGTTTGATGGATCACGCCAAAGCAGGCTACTACGGAATTGCCACCTGGCACAAAGATAGATGGCGGGGCGACCCGGCTGAGTGTATTCGACCGTGTTATGCCTCGGGCTACTTGGAGCTAGGAACAATACCCAATGCGACGGTCGGTTCCCCATGGTCGTACACGCCCATGATGTCGGAGTTGACGGGGCTTTCGCTCTCAGGTGCACCGGAGTGGCTGAGCATCGACTCTGAGACCGGCGAGCTATCTGGCACACCGGACGAATCCGGGGAAGTGCTTCCGATTGTGTCTGGTTTCGCACCGAAGATTGGTCCGGGCATTGTTGCCGAGGACGAGTACTGTGCTCTGACACGGGTGGTTCCGATTGCCGTGCTGCCGGCAGAGTAGTTTTGCCGTTTTGTAGTAAAGGAGATAGCTTTGAGCAGTCAGGTTGGAAGTCAGGTAGGACCGCAAGTCGTGGCACAGACAGGTAAAACACGTTTGTGCGCACAGTGCGGAGCTCGCAAGGTAGGCGGCTATTGCCAGCGTTGTGGTGAGGCGCGAAAAAATGCAAACCAACGAGGTTACAACCGCCGATGGCGGGTTGCGAGCACTCAGTATCTATCGCGGCCTGAGAATCGCATCTGTGCAATTTGCAAAAACCGGCTGGCCGAGTGTGTTGACCACATCATCGACCATAACGGTGATATGAGGCTGTTCTGGGATGAGCGCAACTGGCAACCGGCCTGCATTTCATGCAACACTAGAAAGGCGAAGTCCAATGGGACATAGAGGGCCAGCACCAAAGCCGACAGTGATTCGCAAGCTGGAAGGCAACCGCAGCAAGCGACCGTTGCCGGAAAACGAACCGGAGCCTGATGCTGTTAAAGCGATTGCTGCACCGCTACACCTCAGCGATTTGGCGGCCGAAGTCTACGTGCAGACCGCTGCCATCATGCGGTCTTACGACCTGCTGACTGTCGCCGATCTGCAGCCCCTCGAACTGTTTGCCGATTCTTACTCGCAGTGGATCGAAGCAGTCCAGAATCGCAACGAACTAAAGGCCGAGGGCGAAGACTACTCGGGAGCAGCCAAGATGTGCCGTGAGCTTGCCAGTGACTGCAATCGGTGGTTCAAAGTGCTTGGGCTAGGACCTGCGTATCGCGTTGGATTGGTCACAAATTTCGGGCTTGGCGGCGGTGCGGATATCAGCGACCCGGTGGCTCTGAAAATCTGCGGAAGTTAATGCGAAACGTCAAATTTGCATCGCGAATACCGTCCAAGCTGCAGATGCAGCGAGCCACCGACGAAGGTTGGGCGGGGCAAATCCGCACGATGCAAGACGAAATCGCAGTCGCGGAGGGTTGCTGGTTCGATTTCGAGAAAGCAGAGGCAGTTCGCGATTTCTTTGAAAAGCGGCTAACGCACGGAAAGGACGCGTTTCACAACCAGCCGTTTAAGCTGGCGGAGTACCAGCAAGTCGAAATAATCGACCCTCTCTATGGCTGGTACACCTCCGACGGACTCAGGCGTTTCCGTTCGTTCTTTGTCTTTATCCCCAAGAAGAATGGTAAGACGCAGCTGGCTGCTGGCATTTCGTTGGTGGAATTCCACGTGGTGCCTGGCAGCCGCGTCTACATTATCGCAGTCAGCCAAAGCCAAGGCTTCGAAATGTACGACGAGGCAGCTGGCATGGTGGAACGGTCCCCACAGCTTAGTAAGTACATCAAGGTGCGGCGGAGTACAGGCCGACTGTTGTGGCACTCTCGCAATTCACTGCTGACGGTACTCACCAAAAGTGCAGTCAGCAGCGAAGGCAAGAATGCAAGTTGCCTAATCCTGGAGGAATTTCACGCTTGGACGGACAGAAAGCTGTTTGATTCACTGCTCTACGCCGGTGCTGCGCGGCGAAATCCGATGCTAGGCATGATTACGACCGCTGGCGATAACATGTCGAGCATGTGCTACAGCGAGTACGAGCGAGCCAAGATGATGATTGCTGGCGACGATCCGGAAACATCGCACTTGGCTGTAATCTACGAGGCGGAGAAGGATTCACGCTACGACGATTTGGATGCCTGGAAAAAGGCCAATCCGAGCTATGGGATCACAATCCCTGAGCGAGGCATCCTGTCTGACATTCAAAAAGCCAAGGGTAATCCGGAACGTATCGCGGCAATCAAACGCTATCGCTTGAACATTTGGACGCAGGAAGGTGTGCAGTGGCTTGATGAAAGCCAGTGGTCGGAGCTGGAGGTGTTCGACGAGCCAGAGGGCATCAAGTTTGGCGGCTTAGATTTAGCTCGGACACGAGACTTCGCGGCTTTCGTTACCGTTTATCTGCGGGACGATGGTAGCATCGACATATTGCCCAAGATTTACTGCCCAGCCGAGCTAGTCCGGGACAAAGAAGACGAGGACAAAATTCCGCTTTCCGCGTGGATAGCCGAAGGCTGGGTCATTGCCACCGATGGCGGCGAGATTGACCAGGACCGCATCTTGGCTGACGTGTTGGCCTCACAGGACGAAGAACGTTTTGTCGAAGTCGGCTACGACTCGTACAATGCCAAGCGTCTGAGTAACGACTTAGCAGCCAACGGCGTGTTTGTTCAAGCCGTGCCGCAGACGATGCCGTTCCTGGCGTATCCGTCGGCTGAGTTTGAGCGGATGCTGAGCGACAAACGAATTCGGCACGACGGCAATCCCTGCCTCAAATGGATGATTGGAAATGCCAAAGCAATCACAGACAGCAACAACAATGTACGACCGTGTAAAAAGCGGAGTAGCAAACGCATTGACGGACTTACCGCTACGATTATCGCGCTGCAAAGAGCTCTTTCGCCGGATGGGCAGCAGGCTGTCAGCGACAACCCAACAGAATGGGTCGGCTAGCTGGTTTTTCGGCTGGCTGATCGTTATAGTGACGCTCAGCACGTACTCATTGCGCATGGCCGCGTTTATGGTCGGCGCGTTGTTGATTCTTCGAGGCGTATTTACGAAAGCGTGACAATGGCACAGCATGACGGCTCAGTGACTCCCGACGGCTATTTTGCCCTCTACCCCTTTCCCGAAGAAGGTGAGCAGCAGACCGCCGCTACGTTCGGCCCGATTCTGACTCCGGAACTGGAGCTGAAGAAAGGCAACGAGATAGTTGTCTGCATTCGTATCAACCGAATCAATGATACGAACAACACCATCGACAAAGTGATGGAAGCTGCACGGCAGACCGTCGAACGATTGGCGAAGAGTTCGTGATTCTGCGGTTGGCTGGTAGCATCAATGCATGAGCCTCCTTCGCACTATCCGCGCCGCCGTCCACGGCGAACAACGCGCCCAGTCAGCCACGCCGAGCTATTCGCTTGATGCGTTCACCGAAACGTCGGTATCTAACCGACGCGTGGCCGGCTATCCATCGGTAAGCCAGGCGTTGCAAATGATTGCCGGCGACTGTGCCAAGCTGCCGGCGATGGTCTATGAACTGGACGGCGAGAACCGGGCCCGGGTGCCGGACCATCCAGCATTGAACCTTGTCGGGCTCTGGGGCATCCCGAACGAGACGGATACGACCTTCGACATTCTGTTCGATTGGTTTTTCCACTGCCTGCTCTGGGGCCGATCGGCTATTTGGATCGACAGAGTTGGGCCTGACGCGGTTGAGCTGGTCCCGCTGCTACCCGACAGAACGGAACCGAAGTACTTCGGTGGCCGACGTTGGTTTGCGACTGAGATTCGAGACGAAAACGGCAGGCCGCGCATTGAATACCTGCCAAACGACGACGTCCTCTATCTTGAGTACTTGAACCTCGATGGACTGTCGCCGGAGCATCCCGTTCGGCTGTATCGAGAGACGTTCAAGCAGGCCATCAATGCGCAGGACTTCACGTCGAAATACTTCGAAGAGGGAACGCAGCAGGGCGGCATTTTGATGGCTCCGCCTATGGCAGGCAAGCAGGCGATTGAAAACGTGCAGCGCCAGGTCGAAGAGCGGCCGCGTCAGGGAAAGTGGTTCAAGACGCTGGTCCTCAAGGACGGCTTTCGCTGGCAGAGCACGACGAGCAGTCTACGCGATGCCACTGCAGTCGAGCTAGATGAAAACACGGCCCGGCAGGTGGCGCGGGTCTACAACCTGCCGCCTAGCAAGCTTGGCCTTAAAGACTCTTCATCATACAACTCGTTGGACCAAGACAATCGGCAGTATGTCGACTCGTGTCTTTCCAGTTGGTTGATTCAGGCCCGCAGCCAATTCCATCGTAAATTGCTGCTACCAAGCGAGCAGGGCCGGCTAATCGTTGACTACGAAATTGACAGCCTGCAATGGGCGGACCCGGACACCAAAGCCAAGATTGCGATGATGGGCTGCCAGTGGGGGTTCTTGGACCTGAATACAGCCCGACGCATGTTCAACGAGCCACCGCTGACCGAAGAACAAATCGCTGCATTTAAGAACAAGGCACCAAACGATGACAGCTGAGCAACGCGGCCACCAAGGGATCGTTGAAATCCATGAAGAACGAGCGATTCGAGGCTACGCAGCGGTGTACTACGACGGCACTGCAAAGACTGAATTTTCGCTGACGCCGACGATGGTTGAGCGGATTCATCCAGGCGCCTTTGACGACGTGCTTGCCGGCCAGACGGATATCCTGGCTTTGTATCACCACGACGACAGCCAGCTGCTTGGGCGGCGTTCAGCACAGACGCTTGAGCTAGTCAATGAAAAACGGGGCCTAGCTTACTCGGTGCCGTACGACAGTTCCGACCCAATCCATCAAACGGTTGCAGCTCGCATCCGTCGCAAAGATGTAAGCGGCAGTTCCTTCACATTCAATATTGGCGAAGAAAAATTCGAACGCCGAAGCGATGGCAAAGTCATCCGTAACATACATCGCTTTGCTTCGGTGCTAGACGTCGGACCGACCCACCTACCGACCTATAGCGGCACCTCGGCCGAGTTCCGCTCGGCTACCACGCTGGAGGATTACGCTCGCCAGCAATTGGGAATTGAGCCTCCCACTCCAGTTGAGTTCTTGCTGAGGAGCGGACGGTGATCGTACGCATAACCGAGAATGGCACCCGTCAATGGGTAGACCTACCAGCCAATGCGTTGATTAACGTCGATTGTGCTAACTGGTCGGGCAGCCGCGTGGCTCTGGAGTATTCGCGTTACGGCACCGAGGACAGTAAGAAACCGCTCCGTATTGACGAATTCACCGAGGCGGTTGCAACTGAGAATACGGTGTGGATATCGCGCGGGCAGGGGTTTTTAAGGCCGGTAACGACGAGCTATGGTGGCACGGAGGTTTTGGTGAGTATTGAGGCGGTGGGGTAGGAAAGTTCTAGTGCCAACAGTGTTCAACAAAATTCGTAGCTCAATCGGGAAGTTTGTGCCAAACATCCTGCAACGCCTCGTAACGCTCGGGTGGCAACCTAGCTAAACGAAAGGTCAGATTGTTCGAAACGCCACTGCTGTCGGGGCCGATGAGCTGCAGTTCAAGTGAGTTTGCGTGGTTCAGTGTGAAAATCGCCTTTTGTGGCGAGCGGTCGTCGGGATCTCGAAGTAGCCAAAATCTACGGCCATTCTTCTGCGTTTTGCCGACCACTTCAAACTTCGTGCGTACCCAGCTTCGCCTATTGAAAGAGCGGCCGTATATGGCGACACTGCCATCCCTTATCTCAATACAGTCGTATACGTCCCCAAGCATGGCCGGAGCGCCCGGTTTGCCGCCAACAGTCAGTCGTTTCACTGCCCAGCCACCATATAGCTCTACCTTGGTAGCTCCAATCACCAGCCCAAGCCGCTTACCTGCCATGTGTGCCCTTACTCGCGCTACCGCACCAGCGAGTTGCAGGTAATGCGCCTCGGCACCGAAGTAGTCGGTATATTCCGCAGAGACGAGATAGCTCTTCATGTCTTGTTTAGGAAGCGGCGTATTGTTCTTACCATAAGCCCTGATCTCCCTGCGAAGTTCGTATGGGTAAACGATGCTAGCGAGCTGCCGTCCCTCACTAATCCATTCATTGACGTCAATCCATGCAGTTTCGTCCCAGCGTTCGCGTCGGCCGCCCAAAGCTTGCGTGAATTCCCCCATCGCCTCACGCAGCTTGGCTAGTTCGTTCCGCTGGTCACGAATCCAGCGATTAACATCACCTTCGTCGAAATTCCGTCCTAGCAGTCCGTCCCAAAGAGCGTGAAGATTGCCCGACTGAACCGTCTTGATTGAGTTTGCACCACGGTCACCTTCGTCGAATACGCCTTCCGCGTACAGACTCCCGGTGTGGCAGGGCTGATGCAGGTCAGCCACTCCGTGAAGCACCCAGCAAAGGGCAACGGCACGGTCTGCATCCGCTTGCTTTCCATCGAGCAGTATCCTGCGACATAATTCAAACGCCTGAGAGGCGTACAGCTCTTGCGTTTCCAGCGTTGCATCATCTGGAAGAGGGCCCGGATCAGCGGGTGGTTCTACATCGCCAATCACAGCTGACGCGCCTAGCTCGTAGTGCCAGGTTGGCCGATTCCACTCGGGCGTACGCCGTGCGACATCAGGCCAATATCCTGCACGGCCGACCAGCCAGTGCTCCTTGTTCTTGATTCCTTCGGGAATCTTGAAGTCTTGTTCAAATCGCGGGTGCGCCTTTATCAGGCGAATGATCTCGGCCTGTTGCGAGCGAGTTAGCTCTTCATAAGCGAGAACAGCAATGATGTGGTGGCCGCGCTCGGACCAAGCTAACGCGGGCTGGGAGACAACAAACAGGAGTATTGTGAATAAAGTCCATTTCATTCTTGCTTGCCTCGCTTACTTTGCGAGCGGCATCGTTTGACGCCGCTCGCGGTGATTGCAACGTTTGTAGTTACGCAGCTGTAACCTTGAACACAATGCATGTAGTTCGGTAACAAAGTGCGCTGACTATTGCGAACGCCAAACTACTAATTGGTGCCCCGGCAAGCGTTGAAATCGCTAGTGCTAGAAGCGACAAAAAAGGCACCGCGCAGCAGAGAGGCGCAACCCATGCGGGCAAATCAGGAGTATGCATCGGAAACTCCTAATTCTTGGTTTGTTCAATGAACTCTCTTGTCTGTTTCTCGGCTGCTTCAAACAACCCCGGCACATGCCGCAGCATGTATGCCCTTTGCTCCGCGCTCCACTCTTCGTAGGGCGTAGTAGTCGTTTCGTAGTCACCTCCACCGTAAGCACTCTGTTGCTTGAAGACGTTAACTTGGATGCAGATGCGTTTCTTCCCGTTCCACTTTTGCCAGACAAGGCAATCAAAATCGCCCTCGTCTTGGAAGTACGCATATGAGACTGCGACCGGAACGGGCTTCAAGCAGTCAGCAATTGCCTCCCACTTTCGGTCCAAATTCGCGTAGGCTTGCTTAATTTCGGGACGAAGTGCTTCAATTGGCGCAGACAGCTTGCGCAGATCCAGATCGACCATTCCGGCCTCCTATTGCTCCGATTGGGAGCGTTTGAGAGAAAGTCGTGCGAACCCACGTAAGGAACGCATGTGTGCAACTCGCACGACTTCATTCTTAGCGCTGCGATTATTCGAGTCAAGTCCCTGTAGACGAACAGAAACGCGTCAGTATTGCCCAATCGCCTCACCATGTGGTCATCTGGTCAATCGTCGCTTAACCAAAGTCTCAATTTGGGCGTAGGGCATCGCGATGAAGCAGTAGGTTCGATCTTTAATCGAGAACGTGATTGGTCTGAAGATCGACCATAGGTGCATTACCCTGTATATTATGCGAAGCTGAATCGTTCGTTGAATAAAGTTGTCTACGCTGGAGCCTCCTCATGAACACAAATCGTCGTTCTTTTTTCTCGCGGGTAGTCGCTATGGCAGCAACAGCGACGACAGCATCAAACGCAGGAGCGTCTGAACGGCGAGTTCGGCTGTTTCGGAGGCGCACTAAGCGGCGTTTTTGTCGGCCTCCGCAAGAGCAAACAAACTACTGCATCGCCACAGACTCTGAACTTAGGTCCGTCTCCGGTGGCACGCCGGGCGCAATGTTTGACACTTCAGATCTGCCTGAATATCAAGCAAAGTCGGTCTGCGACAATGACCAGAGACTCCGAATCGACCTCTCCAGCCCAACTCCTCGTACTGGCCGATCACACGTCGCTACTTGCAGCCTTCGTCGCCTGTGGCCCGACGGAAGTCGGACTGATGCGACAGGTTTTTTTGTCGCACCAAGACTTGTGTTGACGGCAGGACATTGCGTTTACAATCCGACTCGTGGAGGTTGGGCATCGCGAGTAGAAGTTATCCCAGCAGCGAACGGGATCACAAGCGGGCGGGTGAACACGCCATTCGGTTCACAAACGGTCCTGCAGATTGACCTGCGTGCAACAGATCGATGGATCAATCAAGGGAACGCAGAGTTTGACATTGGTGCAGTGCGACTGCCGAATCGAATACTCTTCAATGGTATCAATGCCGGTCGCACCCGCAGTCCAGTTTTCACGTTCCTCCAACGTGATCGGTGGGGCGATGTTAGCGTGGAGATTCCACAATACCCGGCCGATAAACCTGCCCTAACGCAATGGTGGATAAACACTGCAAACGGTACCTGCCGAATTCCGCATCCGCGAAACAACCCAAGAACACTAACGCACACTTTAGATACTGCAGGCGGAAGCAGTGGTTCGCCGATTATGGTGGGTGGGGGAGACTCGGCCTTCGTTACATTGGTCTACGGGATTCACACTCGTGGCGGCTGTCCTGCGAGTACGAACAGTGGAGTCTATTTGTCGCCCGGTCGCGGACGGTGGATTCTCGACAACTGGGATCCAGATCGATGAGAACCGTTCGCCCCTTCACCGCCCAAACCTCTTCTCAATCACCTCTGACATCGTCAGCCCCTTCCGCTCCGCTGCTTTCTTCAGCAGCTCATGGGCTCGGACCGACAACGTTACCGTACGGGATTCATTCACCCAGCGTTGCCGCCGCTTGCGTACCGAAGTCTTGAGGCCGTTCCAGGTCGCGGTGGTTAGGTGTTCTTCACACCACGCGTTGAGGCGTTTCGCCTTCGCTATTTTGGTACCGCCCGACAGGACGCTCTCCAAAGACTCAGATGCGTCGGCATGTGTTTCATCCCGGAGTTCAAGCGTGTGCTGCAGCAGCTGGCTCTGCAGATAATCGCGGGCGTGGGTGAAATCGTCGGCTGTGATTTGGTATTTTGGTCTAGGCATTAAATTCTCCTGGCCGGATTATAGCGGAGAACCATTGCGGGACAAGGTCACGCGATGACGTTTAGTAAACCTACATGCTAGAAAGTGGAATCAGAATGCAAGACTCATCGGACGATATACCGGACGATATTGAAGTGTTTGGCGCAGGAGATTGGCTAGACCCGATCCGTGAGGTCATTGCCAGCCTGCCAGACGAGGTGGCAGACTGGGTCGTCGACGGCATTTCCTTTATCGATTTTTCCGGGATCGGTTCTGTCGCAGCATCTGTTTCTGCCCGCCCTAGCATGGTTAAGTCTGAACCGCCTCCAATTTTTCCCGCGCGCCTTGTCATCGTGTTAGGCGAGGCAGAAGCGAGTCGCATGCAATTCGTGGTAGCGCACGAGATTGCTCACCACTGGCTAGGGCATAGACCAGCTAATACGAAAGCTGGGTACGAAACGCAAGAACGAGAGGCGGACGCTCAGGCGAACGAGTGGGGGTTTGCGGGAGAATCAGTTCGCGTCTGACGCACACTAAGGTTCCCAGCGAGGAGCATTGTTTATGCTGTCTCGGCACCCCATTGCATCGGTGTAACCTTCATTGAAGTTAGCCGGAAGGCCAGTTAGTTGGGGCTCTGGTTCTACTTCGCCAAGCCACTCGCGAAGTTCGACTAGTCTTCGCCGCGCACCATCCCATCCCTCCCGTTCATCCTCATTGTCGAACCTTGCAACTTCATTAGCGTCGTAGCTTGCTCCCGGAGTCCTGTAAGGGTTTGCCGGAAATAGTCTTCTGACGTCCCACAGTCCAGGGTGAAAAATGCACGAAAAACCTCGGTGAAACTGACTCGTGAATGTAATTGCATCCCGATCCAGAACACCAGCGGAAGCAAGCATCGAAACATGCTGATAAAACCCAATGACCCTCATGAGCGATTCGCGAAGCTCTTTTGTGTCGTCCGTGTTTGCTCGGAAGAAGATGCCGATGGTGCTTCGTCCACCGTCTGGTTTAAAAGCGAGCAGCCTTGAGCGTTCATTCCATAATCGATTGCGATGGACAGTGAATTCAGCTCCCCAGAATTCGGAAGACAAGTCCATTGACCTTTGAGTTCTGGCAGTTGCTTCGTCAGACTTTTCGGTGGCTCGCCTCCCAAGCAAAAATCCTAGGTAGCCAAAAACGAGGCCGGCGATACCACTTGCAAGTGCGCTCGCTAAAGCTCGCGCCCAAATCTCATCCCAAGCAACGCTCGTCTCACTAAGCAGATACGCGTCGAGCATACTGGCGCCCTAACCAAATACTAAGGAACCATGACTTGATCATTGTAGACTGTGAAGGCAAACGTTGGCTCCCGGTGAATTTGAGGTGGTTTTTCTGTCCATAACTTGTTGATGCTGGGGCCACCCGGTTCGGGGAAGACGATGTTGGCCAAACGGCTGCCGTCGATACTCCCGGTTCTAACGGCCGAGGAGTCAATTCAGACGACCCAGATCTACAGCTCGCTTGGACAACTCAAATCGGGCCAACCACTGATGGCAACGCGGCCATTTCGATCTCCGCATCACACGATCAGCAACGCAGGTTTGGTCGGCGGCGGAAGTCCACCTGCTCCAGGGGAAATCAGTTTGGCGCACAACGGCGTGCTGTTCCTGGATGAACTCCCAGAGTTCGATCGTCGGACGCTCGAGGTTATGCGTCAACCGCTCGAAGACCGTGTGGTTACGATTTCGCGAGCATTGCGAAGTACGACTTTTCCGGCGAACTTTATGCTGATCGCTGCGCTAAATCCCTGTCCATGTGGATATCGTACCGACCCGCGACGCAGTTGCAATTGTTCGCAGCCGCAAATCGAACGCTACATGCAACGTATCTCGGGGCCGTTGCTAGACCGAATCGACATCCACATTGAAGTTCCCGCGGTTCCATTTCAAGAGCTTGCGTCCAAACATGCTGGAACGAGCAGTTCGGCGATGGCCGAAATGGTTTCCGAAGCACGCAGGTTGCAAAAGGAGCGATTCGGCCAGGCGAGTGCGACATACAACGCTCAGATGTCCAGTCGCCAGCTTCGGGAGCACTGTCCTCTGTCACGTAATTGCGAAACTTTGCTGCGCGACTCATGCAACGAACTGGGGTTGTCGGCTCGAGCGCACGACAAGATTCTTCGAGTCGCACGAACAATTGCGGACATGGAGGCGTGCGAATCCATCACGGAGGTCCATTTTCAAGAGGCCATCAATTACCGCATGCTCGACCGAAATCTGTTTTGAGGAATTGCGAAAATCAATTCGACATCACGGGTGGGCTAGTGTCACAAATCGACACGCTTCGCTACACTGCGGCGGCGGAGCAGCGGTTAGTTTGACCGCGAGCAGATTGGGCTCGGTTGAGCAGAGGTTGAACAATGAAGGCGTTCCGGACGGGTACGTTGGTGGTTGCGGTCTTAGTAGCACTGTTAATCATCTTGCACCAAGACAATTGGCTTTGGGAAAGCGAAACTCTGGTAGGTGGAGTTCTTCCTATCGGTCTGTTTTATCATGCTTGCATCTCCGTGGCGGCCTCGGCAACGTGGCTGCTGGCGACCAAAGTTGCGTGGCCACTCGACTCGGATTCGTCGGGCCCTAAGGTTCCCAGTAGCGACGCGGAGGGCAAGTGATGGAAGCTACGATAGTCATTGGTGCATATCTGCTGCTGTTGCTAACGGTTGGTTTATTATCAAACCGGGTTTTCTCCGGCTCGGGCAAGGACTTTCAACTGGCCACGCATTCGATCGGCCCGTTCATGCTGTTGATGAGCTTATTCGGGACGACGATGACCTCTTTTGCATTGATCGGTTCGACGGGTGCGGCCTGGCAAACCGGAATTGGCGTCTATGGCAAGATGGCGTCCTCCAGTGGCATTATGCACTCTCTGTGTTTCTTTTTGTTAGGTGTCAAGTTGTGGCGACTTGGCCGCAAGTACGGATACACGACGCAGATCGAGTTCTTTCAAGATCGACTGGACAGCCGCAATATCGGACTGGTTCTATTTCCGATCTTGGTCATTATGGTGATCATCTACCTGTTGGTGGGGATTTTGGGGGCTGGCACGGTTGTCAATGTCTTTACCTCCGGTGCATTCCCAGGTGTTTTTCCCGGAGGTGAGGATACGCTCCCGGCGGCAGTCGGCGCTATCCCAAATTGGCTTGGTTCGCTGGTCATTTGTCTAGTTGTGCTAGCGTATGTCTTCTTTGGGGGTATGCGCGGAACTGCTTGGGCGAATACTTTCCAGACAATGGCCTTCATGGTGCTTGGTGTCGTTACGTTTTTCGTCATTGCTAGCGGGCTCGGTGAGGGCTCGATGGTTGAGAATATGCGAGCTGCATCAGCTCAGATAGGCGAGCAATGGTCAACGCGCTCTGGCGTTTCACAGACTGTGTTTTTCTCCTATATGTTCATCCCGTTGTCCGTTGGGATGTTTCCTCACATTTTTCAGCACTGGCTGACGGCTAAGAGTGCCGAAGCGTTCAAATTGTCCGTGGTTGCCCAGCCGCTGTTCATCATGCTTGTGTGGGTGCCCTGCATCATGCTGGGTGTTTGGGCCACGACTGAAATGGCAACTCAGGCGGTTCCGCTGCTGGCTGGCTTGGATCAGACTACTCCGGGCGATCAGAACAAAGTCCTGCCGATGTTGGTCAAGGGACTATCATCCCCGCTGTTGGGCGGACTGTTAGCGGCGGGCGTTTTGGCCGCCATCATGAGTTCGCTTGATAGTCAGTTCCTATGCGTCGGAACTATGTTTACCAACGATATCGCGCGGCGATATCTTTTCGGCGATGTCGCGTTGTCCGATCGCCAGACGGTTGTGCTAACGCGGACTTTCATCGTCTTGGTCGTGGCAATCACTTATGCGTTTAGTTTGCTCGATCCGCGCGGCGTCTTTGGCTTGGGAGTCTGGTGTTTCAGCGGCTTTGCAAGCCTCTTCCCCCTGATCGTAGCCTGCCTGTACTGGAAAGGGCTGACCAAGGCGGGGGCCTACGCATCGATATTTGCTGCGGCAAGCACATGGGCAGGGATGTTCTGGCTTGCGCTAAGTAGTGGCAGGCCGCTGGCCGCCTACTTGATCGAGATACCGATCGGAGGAGTGAGCTACGATTTCATGCCGGTGTTTGGGATGATCTTAGCATCCACCGTCGCGCTGGTGAGTGTGTCTCTGTTCAGCAAGCCTTTGCCTGAGAAGACGCTGCAGAAGTTCTTTCCGGATTAGCAACGCATCACAACGTGCTGGCGGACTCAGACACCGCACGGGACGCGTTGCGGATACGGTACCCCACCAACTGGCACCAAATGATGGTCCTGCGAGCCGGTGGCG
>DNPC01000059.1 GCA_003501565.1 Planctomycetaceae bacterium
GAATGGTAGCCTCTAGTGCGGCGGGAGCGAGCTCGAAAGAAGACACGGTCGCACTGCCGGCGGTTAGAACAACATCCTGCACAGCCTGGAGAGCGTCATCCACGACGGGATAGATCGGAAACTCAGATGGAGGTAGTTTCGAGAGTGCGTCGGTACTGATTCCGTCACTGAAGAGCAACATTCCTCCAACCGGCCGGCTGGCAAAACGATTTTGGATAGTGGTAATCGCACTTGAGAGGTTTGATCCGGTCCCCTCGGCCGCGAGCGACGAAAAGTCTTCCAGCGAGCGAACCGAACGATCAAAGGCGTAGCGTCGCAGGTCAAAATCCTGGCCCAACCGCACTTGCCAGGGTGCGGATGTTTCGAGCGCCCCTGCGATACGCTCAAAACGACTTCTTGCATCGCCACTCGGCTGAATCTGCATGCTCTGGCTATTGTCGACAACCAGCGCTAGTAGATTCGCGCCGGGTGTTGGACGTTCACTACGCCGAGTGGGTTGAAGGACGCAGAACGCAACTGCACAGACGGCCACTGTCTTCAATAGGAGCGCGACCAGTGACCACCAACTGAATCGACGGAGGTAGCCTACGGCTGCAGGCAGGATGACCAACAGTGCGAGAACAACAACCGGCAGCAACCACTGCTGCGAATCAAGGCGATAGCCATCGGGCAAGAGTCTGTCCACTACTGACGCCCCCCGAGATTCTCGTAGTATTGCTGCACTGATTTTTCAAATTGGGGCGGAACCGGATCTCGGTCGACTGGCACTACCGCAGTTTTTTCGGCGACGCGTCGCAACAGTTCATCTGATACCTTGCGTGCCAAAGTTCTAAGTGGTCCGGCTACCATGTCTTCGACTTCCGACCATTTCGGCTCGCGTGAGTGGCGTTTGTATTCACCTCGAAGCTCACGTGCTCGCTGGCGTAGTTGTGTAATTTCCCAACGCAGCTCGGAAGAACCCACCAGTTCTTCCACTTCGCGCAGGCTATCGGACCAGTTTCGAAACTCTTCGCCTGTTATGGGGCCGTCCGGAGGCAACAGCTCTGACAAGCGTTCCTGGTCGATCCAACCACCAGGTCCTCCCCATTGGTTGTTCTGCTGCTGCCCATTTCGTAAGTCTCCAGAAGACTGCTGGGGTTGTGATTGCCCGCCGGCCTGTGCGCCGGGTCGCTGCTGCGATCCTGATTCGGTTTGCTGACCGTCTTGCGGTTGGGACTCGTTCTGGCTGGACTGAGTACCCTGCTGGCTTTGTCCTGACTGCGTTTGGCCGGTAGATGATGGTTGTTCTGATTCGGACGACCGCCTGCCTTGTTCTCCGCCCTGTTGTTCCCCATTTTGTTGTGACGGGTTGCTTTGTGACTGGCCGTTCTGTGACTGACTGCTTTGTGATTGGCTTTGTTGAGATTCCGCATTTTGCGAATCGCGTTCTTCAGAGTTCTGCGAATCGTCACGGACACGCTGTCCAGTCCGATTTTCATCTTGTTCGCTTCCGTCCTCGCTTTCTTCTGGTTGCTTCTGTTGTCGCTCCTGCGATTGGTCGCCCTCGACCTGTCCGGCTTGGGATTCGTCAGATTGCGTATCGCTACCAGACTGTTGCTGTGATCCGCCGGATGCACCGCGAGGATCGTTCGTCGATTCTTGCCCACCCGTCGCACTGCGCATCTCTGCGTCGAGCTGTTCGCTGGCTGATCGCAGCATATCAGCCGCCTTTCGAAGCGACTCAACTTCGCTGCCAAGCACGCTCTCGGCTGCATCCTCAATTGCCTCTTGCAATTCTTCGAGCTCTCCCTGAGCAACTCGAGCTACTTGTTCCGCCTCGCGTTCGGCTCCCTGTTCCAGCAGCGATGTCGAATACTCTAACTGCTCATCCACACCGCGTTGTCGAGTCTTCCGATAGGTGTCGTAAAGCTTCTGTGCCAATAGCGGCTCTGACTCTTCGGCCTGTTCAACGGTAGTCTTAATGTCATCGAGAAGCTCCTTGAGCTCTTCGGATTGTTCCTGGAGTGAATCGCGGATCTCACGATTGTCGTTGCCGGTACGAAGGCCGCCCGACTCGGGAGCCTCTTCGTCGTTGAGTTGTTCGACGATTTCACTCTGTCGCTCAGCAAGCTGCTGCGCCGACTCTCGCATGCGCTGGACTTCCTCGGCAAATTGCCCGGCAAGTTCTTCACGCACTGTGTCTTCCAGTTCGTCAAGTTTCTGCTCGGCTCGGGTTCCTTTGGACAGGGCAGTGCTGGTGTCTTGGTTTCTAAGTGCCTCACTCGATTGCTCAATCTGCTCGCGCACTTGTTCAAGTTCTTCTTGGGTTTCCGCGGCGGTCTCGTTTTGCTGTTGGCTGAGGGTTTCGTTGAGCTCGTCAACGTCATCGAGCATTTCTTGTTGTTGCTCGCGTAGTCGCTTAAGTTCCTCTTCAAGCTCTTCTCGCTCTTGGGCATCAGCGAGCTGCAATGCTGCTTCGATGTCCCGAAGTTGTTTGTTGATATCAGCTTGGCGTTCCGCCAATTCACGGAGCCGGCTAATCGTCTGACGAGCGAGGCTGTCTTCTTCCTGTTGTTCTTCCTGTGCCAATCGTTCTTCTTGATAGCGGTTCTCTTGATTATCCAGGCGCAACTGATCAATCTGCGACTGTCGGCGATTTTGCGAAGCACTACGCTGACTCGAGGATTGACTTTGACGCGAACGCGAAATCTCGCTCTCGTTGTTCTGCATTTTTAGCAGTGATTGATAGACAGCTTGTTCGATTGCAAAGGCGGACTCTAAATCTGATTTTGCAAGTGACTGCTGAGCATCTTGCAACGCTTGGACGGCGGAATCCATTTGTGCAGAAGTCGCCTGGGTGAGCTCGACAATCTCTGGCTCGCGTGCCTCCGCCGCCTTCTCTTGAAGTTGGTCTTTGGCTGCCCCCTGGCTGTCTGCAATTGTCACAATGTCCGGAGCCGTTCGTCCGAGCAAGTCATCGCCTTTGGCTTGCCGTAGCACATTCCAAGTTGCTGAGATGATCTCCTTTTGGAGCTCGAGCAGTTCTTGGGTTTGCTGATTGCCCTGAGATTGCTGGCCACCTTGCTGAGATTGTTGTTGTTGCTGCTCCGTTGGTGATTGTCCCTGCCGAAACACCTCATCAAACGGCAACACTTCGACGAAGAAAATATCGCTAACCGTTCGTCGAATGGAACCTTGATTGTCGCGATCCTCCGCCCAAACGTAGTAGCTGAGTAGTTGTTTGGGTTCGGCCCCCAAATCTTCAAATGCAATGAGATCATTGATGTTTTGACGCCGAATTGGAGCCGTTGACTCCGAATCACCCGCGACGTTGGGCAGAGGATCCATGGGACGCTCGGTCGTTTCGCCGCCTGCAATCTGATAAGAGATACCTGCTGACTCTATGCCGAAATCGTCGATGACCTTTGCTGACACCGCAAACTCCTCCAGCGGCGATACGGCAGCGTCTCCTTGGCTTGTCAGTT
>DNPC01000576.1 GCA_003501565.1 Planctomycetaceae bacterium
CACCCCCGACCTTCCTCGTGAGGGCCGAGCGTGAGGACAGTCATTAGCAGCTTACGACTGAGTGCGAGATTACGCCAACAGTTCTTTGATCGGCAGGCCTTCGGAGATCTTGATGGGCCGGCGGTCGGCGGCCATATTTTCAGTTTCCGGATCAACACCAACAGCTTCGCATAGAGTCGCCAAGAAATCGGGGGCCGTCACGGGGTTGTCGGCAACGGCCATTCCGTCTGCGGTTGTCTTACCGATCACACTACCGCCTTGAATACCAGCGCCACCCAGAACGCAACTCCATGCACCTGGAAAATGATCCCGACCACCCTGTGGATTGATGCGCGGCGTCCGCCCGAATTCGCCCATCCAGACGATCGTTGTTTCCTCAAGCAGTCCTGTTTCTTCCAGTTCCGTCATTAGGCGGCTCCACGAACGGTCCAGACGTTCGCTTAACGTTTTGACGATATCGAAGTTATTTGCGTGGCTATCCCAGCTCAGCCCACCCTGCGCATCAGCCATCGAGACTTCGACCACAGGAACATCCCGCTGGAGTAAACGCCGAGCCATCAGACACCCCTGGCCAAATGGATCGGTCCCGTAGGACTCCCGCACATCGTCTGATTCCTGCGTAAGATCAAATGCTTCCACCAAATCACTTTCGGCTAACTGCATCGCGCGGCGATAGACCGTATCGTGCGTAGCGGGAGCTCCCTGCCGAGTCGATACACCGTAGCCTTCCTGGAGAATCTCCCAGAACTGTCGGCGCTGGACGAGACGCTCTTTATCGATCCCATCAGGCGGCAGCAGATTGTCGACTCGCAGCTCCGTTTCTCGGGGCTCCGCCTGCCCAAGTTGCTCGGGATTAAAGCTATTTGTGCTAGCGACGGTCAGCGGTTCGCGGGATGCCCCCAAAAACCCCGCGCTAAACGCAGGGGGATTGATGAATGAATTCGGCAGGATGCTGACATACCCAGTGGTGGTAGGCCCTTGTGCGGAGAGTTCTTTCGCCAGTGCCGCCGGGACCGATGGGTAACGTACAGGTGCACCCGGGCGTTGGCCGGTCCGAATCAAATAGGTGCCACGGCTGTGGTCCCCTTCCTTGGTACTCATGCTGCGGACGATCGACAGCTTGTCCATGTGCTGTGCGATCCCAGGCAAGTGTTCGCTGATCTTGATGCCTGGAACCTTGGTTGAAATCTCCTTAAAGCTCCCACCGTTCTCATGGCCGGGCTTAAGGTCGAATGTGTCCATTTGCGAGGGACCACCCGGCATCCACAGCACAACCAAACGCCTGCGTGTCTTGGCCGCTTTCATTCGGGCCGCTAGTTGGCCAGCCCAGGTCGATTGAACGCCCGTTGCAGCGCCAAGGGCAATCATCGTTTTGAGGCAACGCCGACGTGAGATTCCCATTGCTAAACTCCTGTTTGTTGAAGGCCGGAACTATTTTATCGCAAAATCCACTCGCCAAGTCGTATTTTTTAGCGGCCTTTCGGCGTCAGGTAGAAATAGCCACAATGGCTCCGCCAAGCCTACCGCCGGTCGCCCGAGCCTGCCCGGCGCCTCGTCCCCCAGGAAAACCGCATGTCCGACACAAGCCAAGCTGAACAAAACGACGACACACGCCCCAGTTTGCCGAAAGACCTGTCATTCTGGGGCATGACGATCACTCAGTTCCTTGGGGCTTTTAACGACAATTTGTACAAGCAACTTATGCTGCTGCTTGCGATTCCGGTTGCGGTGGTAGCCACGGGCGCGGGGGCCGAGGAGGCCACATCCACTTCCGGCAGCGATATTCAAGGTTGGGCAACACTGGTTTTTTCGCTGCCCTTCGTCCTTTTCAGTGGTATTGCTGGCTACTTGTCTGACAAACTCAGCAAGCAACCGATTATCGTTGCGTGCAAAGTTGCTGAAATCGTGATCATGCTTCTCGGTCTGGCCGCGTTCTATTACTACGATCTACTCGGCACCACGGGTACTTGGATTGTGCTTTTCCTAATGGGGACCCAGAGTGCGTTTTTTGGTCCCAGCAAGTACGGCATCCTGCCAGAGCTTTTTCGAAAGGAAGACTTGCCACGGGCAAATAGCCTGATCCTGATGACGACTTTTCTGGCGATCATTTTTGGGACTGTGCTCGCTGGACAGCTCAAGGGCTCGCTAGTTGGCGAAGGCGGTGACTTCAGTAGCCTGTGGATGGGGCTCCTGGTTTGTGCGGGCATCGCCGTGGCTGGCACTCTAACAACACTCGTCATTCGCCGCGGGACACCGGCGGAACCCAACATGCAACTAACCGCCGATAGCTGGGGCGTTAGCAAAGACGTTTGGGAAGTGCTGGCAAAGGACCGAACGCTGCTAGCGGCTCTCCTAGTCAGCAGCGTGTTTTGGCTCGTAAGCGGACTGGCCGTTCCCACGGTGAACCGACTGGGACTCGAGCTGTTAGCAGTCAACGACGTTCAGACGAGCATCCTGACCGCGTCCATTGGGTTTGGCATTATGATCGGTGCGGTGTTTGCAAGTGTTTTATGTCGCCGTGGTTTTGGAGACCAATGTGTAACCATCGGTCTGACTGGAATTTTCTCAGCACTCATCGCGCTGGGGATTTGGAGTGGCAGCGGCAATGGGCCTGTCCATCTGCTGGGCTACGGCGGCAGCATTGCTGGCCTAATTATCTTGGGAGTATTTGCAGCAATCTTCGCCATTCCAATCCAAGTTTTTTTGCAATCGCGTCCACCGAAGGAAGTCAAGGGCCGGATGATTGCAACAATGAATCAAGCTAACTTTATCGGCATCTTGATCTCCGGCCCGCTGTACCAAGTCTTCGAAGCCCTGGCCGGCAATATGAATTGGCCAATTTGCAGCGTATTCCTGATGATGAGCTTGCTCGTTCTGCCTCTAGCGGCCGTATATCGACTGCGAAGCTAGGAATGAAAGTCAGCTGCCAATCCTGTAATCACACAATCCACTTCCGGCGGGCTGCTCTACGGCCTATTTCCACCGCTGCATGACATCGGGCAACGGATATTCGAGCACGCTTAGCGACGATCTGTGCCGCTGAAGTTCTTGGAGACGCTCGAAACCACGGGTGATGAGCATTTTGCGTTCAGCAACGAATGCCGCATCGAGCAGGCGACAATCTGCTGGTCCTTCAACGACGACCGGCGCAAAATCGGGCGATTCAATGAACTGTGCTAGGGCAGGGTTACAACGCAGATGGCACTCTTTACGCGTATGGAGTGTTTCGGGATCAATCCAACCGATCACGTACTGCAGATAGAGAGCACTTTCGTCCAACCGTTTGACTTCGGCACCACACACTTCGCACAGATAGCCTTCATCGCACTTGGCCATCTCAATCACTTAGCCCTAGAACATCAAACATGTTGTAGATGCCGGGCGGCTTTCCGACTAGGAACTTTGCGGCCGCTAGCGCACCTGAGGCGTAGCAATCTCGGTTGGATGCCCCGACACGCAATTCGATGGTCTCTCCCATCATTCCAAAAACGATCGTGTGCTGGCCGGGATCATCACCGGTTCGTATCGCATGGTAGCCAATTTCATCTTTCCCTCGAGCACCGCAAATGCCCTCGCGGCCGTGGACATGCTTGGTGAGGCCCATGGCATCGGCGATAAGTTCGCCAAACTTCAGCGCCGTTCCGCTTGGCGAATCCTCTTTGAATCGGTGATGTCGCTCAAGGATTTCGACGTCCGCTCCCTGAGGAACTTCCTTGAGCGCGGTAGCCGCCTGCTGGGCAAGTTTCATGGTGAGGTTGACCGCTAATGACATGTTCGGCGCCCAACAAAGCGGGATTGCCTCCGCCGCTCGTTTGACTTGCTCCACTTGCGCCTCGGTTAAACCCGTTGTTGCAACCACCAATGGCACTTTTGCTGCAACACAATGTTCAATCGCCGCACTGCACGCGTCGGGGACAGAAAAGTCGATGGCCGCCGCCAAATCAGCTGGCCAATCAGCCGAGATCGGAACACCCACCGCTCCGACGCCTGCCACAGCACCGGCATCCTGGCCAAGCAGATCGCTTTGAGGATTGTCGATAGCACCGCACAGCGCAAAATCTCCGTCCGCACTACCAAGAGCGATTAATCGGCGGCCCATGCGGCCTGCGGCACCGTGGATGGCGAGTCGAATAGTCATTGTTGAGGTGAATACCTGTCTACGTGAAAGGGCAGGGGAGGGTGTCCGGGATGACATTCTTGCTGGGTCGGCTGGCCGGGTTTCGCGCACGTTGCACAACACCCGATAAACCCGCAGAATGAATCGAGTAGGCATGTAACCAACATGCCGTCGC
>DNPC01000715.1 GCA_003501565.1 Planctomycetaceae bacterium
TTTCGAATAGGGAGTCCTCCGTAACGACCAGCGAATATTGTCCCTCAGTGGCAGGCGCAGTGAGATTGATGCGGTGCACACCGTCGACTTGTGGAACGAATCCCAGAATCGCCAAAGCAATGTTGGATGCATTCGTTCCAGTGCCAAGCGGATCAGCGGAGCCGGTGGCTAGGACTGTTCCGTCAGGAGCGAGTACTTGCAGCAGATCGCCACTGAAATCAGCGTTGAGGCCGGTTAGCACGATGTCATGTGCTACGCCAACTTTGCCGGTGAAGTCGATTTCGAAGGAATCTACCGCATCTTGGGTTGCAGGTAAGCTCAGGGCCAGTGCAGCGTAGCGTCCGGGTCCGACGGCCGAGAAACTGTTGTTGAGTGGAAGTGGATTGTCGACCGTAGAATCGCCAACGGTCAATTCGACTGTCGTTCCAGGGTATATTTCCACGGACGCATTTGTCTCACCGGTTGCAGTTAGTCTGAACTCGTAAACTCCATCAGCGGGAATGGTGACTGGTGCAAATGCAACGGATTGTCCATTAGCGCTGCCTGAGGCTGTGCCCAGCCCGACTAATTCAAGTGATAGTGTTACGCCAGGATCTTGCACGCGTCCGATGGCTGACACAGTGTCACCGGCATTGGCAAAGAAGGTAATGCCATCGGTGTCGTTTGCGTCGTGAAGACGAACCGTGTTGTTAAGACTGGAAGCCAGTCCGCTTCCGAAGGGAGCGAGGCGCTGGAAGTCTTCCGATGGCTTTGTTTCCAAATCCAATTCAAGGTTGATAAAGTAATTGCCGCCATTGGTGCCGTCTCCCGTCGGCGCGCCGTCGTTGCCAGCTCCGTTAGGTTCCCCATCCAAATCGTTTCCTAGGTCGTCCTCGAAGGCTCCATCACCGGAGACCAATGTCATCGTGTAGAGTCCAGCGGGAACATCGTCGAAGGTAGCGACTAGGTTGAAGGTCGTCGAATCGAAGCTAAGAGCATCTGGGTTCCAAGTTGTGCCGTTACTGGTGTCAGTCAAAATCACATCATCGGAGCTAGGCGTCCTCAAGCCCGTGCGAGCGCTGCGATTGGTGAAGAGGTTCTCAGTAAACGTGGCCTCAAAGACGAGGCGTCCGGCGTCGAGAATCGTATTGTCTGGGAAGTTCTGCCCGTTCCAGCTCGTGCTAACGATACTAGGTCCAGTCGTGTCCAGTACAAATACTGAACTAAACTCCGCGGCCAGAATGTTGCCTTGGAGGTCGGTAATCGAGCCAGCCGGAAGTGAGATCGTGTATTCGCCGTCACCAACGTTCGCCGCCGGGTCGATGGTAAACTCAGCTGTGTCACCGTCGATGATTGAAACCGCCGTGGCTGGCAGACCGCCGACGATTAGATCTGCAGCACTCAAGCTGGTCAGCAGGATTTGTTCGGAGAAATCGAGCGTCACCGAAGACGGGAAGTCAATGGTCCGAAAACCATCAAAAGGTGTTATTTGAACGACCTCAGGTGCAGGATCGGGGGCTGTGGCACCTTCGACGTTTAGAAAGTACTCACCACTCTCGATATTCTGCGACCCAATTTCAATACGATACTCGCCAGATTGATCGGCGGTATGCGCGATCGACGCATTGATGCCGTCGAGTGAATCCTGGTCAGAGGCGACCAGGGATCCGTCGGGTGCGTAGAGCTTAATTTCCGGGTCGAGAGCGTTACCGGGCAAGTTGGCACCGGAGAGCGGCAACGATGTCGTTATCGACAACGTATCTCCGACCTCTGAAGGTATTACCGCAAAGTCTTGATCCTGGAGCTGCGCTACGGTGAATTCACCAATATGCGTGCTCCAACGTGGATCGGGAGAACCCGACAGGCTGACTTCGTTGGCAGCCCAAAACGTGTCAGTAACTGGGTCCACCGTGATTCCGCTGTAATCGCCACTGCGTGAACCGGGGAAAGTCTGATTGCCTGCCATGACAAGCTGCGGAAGTGCGGAACTACCGGCAGGAGCACCCGCTGGCTGCCCCGAAACGTACATCGAAGTGAATTCTTCGGTGGATGATTGCATGTAAGTCACGCCGACGTCGCCAGCAGCGTTTACCGCAATCGACGGGAAGTAAGTAGCGATACCAGCACCTGGGTCAATCAACACTTCCTGTGTCAAGGTTGGGGCATCGGGATTGCTTACATCGAACTCATACCACCTGACTTTGGGGAGCCCATCAATTGGTATCGTGTGGGCTGCGAACAGTCGGTTGCCGCGGAGTTCGGCGTGCAGCATACGAGTGTCGTTGGATTGACGAGAGCCGCCGGGCTGCGGAGCCGCCGGAAGTCCACCGCTTTGGTACGTGCTCACCGGAACAATGAAGGAGCTGTACGCAGGGGACGCTGAAACGGCGTTGTCTTGGCGTACGACTCTGACCGCGTTTTTCGTGCCGCCGAAGGACGTCTCTGAGACGTACCACATCGGTCCGCCGGCTGCGCCGTCGTGAATCGTGGCTGCGGCCATTGTGAAGTGATTGCTGGGCCGTTCGGTGATGAAGCTTGTGAAGGTATCACGGTTGTTGTCCGTGACCGAAGCTTTATCGATCGACACGATATTCACATCGTCGAAGAAGTTCCCGAACATGTTCAGCGTTACGAACAGTCCGTCGGCGTTCCAGCCGATCTTCGGGTAGTCGGCGAAGAGTCCGGGGCTGATCGCTCCGAAATCGACGCGATGTTGTTCCGTCCAACCACCCGTCGGGTCACTGGAATCGGAGACTGCTACCAACAGATCTGTTTCTTGGGCACCGGCCGAAGCACCGCTGAGGACGGCTACGGCAAATCGTCCAACATCCTCCATGTATGCAACAACAGGATCGAAGTTGAAAGTTTCACCAGCAATGATGCTGTCATCAAAGAAACTGAGGAAGGACTGGGGGGCCATCACCTCCGTTCCGTCTTTTGTGTAGGCCGCGATGGCCGTGTTTACGACTTCTACAATGTGGTTCGGGCCGGCGGCGGCGTGCGTATCCGGCGGCTCACAACCACAAAACGCGTTCAGCGAATTGATGCCGGCGAAATCGGTCAGCAAGTTTGCCGCAGCTTGTGAGCTGGCTTGCAAGAATCCGAGCAACGGCGCGGGGCCTTGGCTGGTTGAGAAAGAGTCGTTGAGTTCGGTGTCAAAGTTCGTGCCCTTGGCAATTGACATTGCATAATCGCCCTCGCCGGCAACACGAACGGTATAGACGCCGTCTGCAGGGGCCGTGAAATTGTTCACGATCTGATCAATTTCAGCAGTTCGACTACCGACGCTCTGCAATTCACCGGAGCTATCCAATAGGGATAGCTCGGGATCCCCATCTCCGGTCACTACGAAAGTCGCCGTTTCACCGGCAAGTAGCGTGATCGAGAAAAAGTCGTCGGCTACCGGATAGCGCAGCTCTACCGTTGCAAAGGACGGCGTAGTTAACTCGTTGACCAGAGCGCTGGGCGTCAGTGAGAAGTTTCCGATACCATCGGCGATAATGGTATTGATTTGCTCCAGGCTCACAGGCACCTGCGTCTGGACTTGTGTTCCCTGGGCTCCGTCGTCAACAAATATGTCAGTTTGGAAAAGCCCTTCGACGTCGAGTGTCAAGAACTCGGTTGGCAAATCCAAATCTGCAACGGCGGTGACGATTACGTTGCCTGCACCGGTGGGCTCCGCAAATCCGGACAACTCGTAGTTAAGCACGCGCGGGGAAAACACATCAGGTAAGGTTTGGCTGGGGCCAACATTGGTGTCAAACCCAACCACGCTGGCGATATCTACTCCAGTGGCAACCTCTTGGAACTGACCGTCCAGAAATTGAGCATCGGCGAGCGAGTTGTTCCCGACACCGCCAACACCTTCCGATTCGTAGGTACCGTTGACCAAGATATCTAGCGTGTATTCGCCCAGTGTGTCACCAATACCAGTGACTTGGATCTCGAGATCATCGGTGGTGTTGATCGGAATATTGGTAACCGATGCGATTTCTCCAGCGGCTGCTGCACTGCCGCTGGCGAGCACCGTTCCGGTGGAATCTAGAAGCTGGATTTGAGGGGTGAGCGTACTGTCAACGGGAAACACAGCCAGTGACAAGGTTTGTGATCCGTTGAGCGGCAGAGAGTAGTCATCGACCTCACCGGCAGTGCGGATGTTCCCTACGGCTTGGGTGCCGTACAGGAGCGATCCCGGAGCATTGAGCTGTTCAAGAGGAGCAACGCCAATATTGAACTCACGTGAAAAATCATCTCCGCCGGTACCATCAGAATTCGCATCCAGTTGGGTACCGAACGGATTGGTCAGCTCGGCAGCTAGCATAGAGAACCGATAACTGCCGACTTCGTAGGAGCTGTCTGCGAACGAGAAATTGACCTCGTTGCTTCCAATCATGTAGTTGGAATCGACGTTCACGGGGTAAGTCGCGTCGTCGGAATCGCCGAAGACTCCGTTCGCACCTGCATATCGGAGTTCATAGCTGGCCGATGAGTTGACTTTTGATGTGTCCATTACTTGATCGAAGACTGCCGTAAAGCCTGGCAACGGGGTTCCTGACGCATGGGTACTTCCTGCGTCGGGCAAGCCTTCGATGGAAACGATTTGTGGCGGGGCGAGCGTTTGTGTCAAAGCTCGGTTGGAATTGACACGACCGGCTCCCAGTAGTCCTTCGAAACCTGGATTCTGTGCATCGATATTGTCCGCTGTCGCAAGCAGCTGTGCGGCAACTTGATCACGCGTGTACGAAGGATTGGCGGACCAAATCAACGCCGCTACTCCGGCAGCGTTCGGGGCTGCCATGCTTGTCCCGCTGAACGTATCGGTTCCGCCTCCTGCTACTGTGGACAGAATTCCAGAACCTGGCGCGGCGATATCGATGCCCGTGCCGTAGTTCGTGAACCCACTGCGTACATCGTTACGACCAGTACTCGCCACCAACAGCGTCGAGTCAAACGCTTGACGTGGTGGATTCAAAGAGTTGCTATTTCCGGCGGAGTTAAAGTGCAATCCACCTTGGTCATGAAAGAACTCTAGACCTGCCGTAAAAGTAGGATCACCAACAAAGAAGTCGATGTTGTAACTTGTGTTTGCAATTCTTGCCCCATGTCCGATCGCGAAAGCGAAGCTGTTCGCCATGATCGCCGACGTGAATCCACCGTCCGATCCCGCGATCCTCAACGCCATGATGGAAGCATTGCCTGCGGTTCCTGCAATCTGGTTGTTGTTGTTCGTTTCTCCGGCCGCGATACCGGCGACGTGTGTGCCATGGGTATCGTTATTGTTGATGGGAGAAGGATCGCCATCATTTGAAACGAAATCGAAACCGTGTACGTCGTCAATGAAGCCATTGTTATCGTCATCGAATCCAGGGAGCCCGTTGGCTTCCGCGGAGTTCGACCATAGGCTGCCTGCTAAATCGGGGTGATCTAGCTGCACACCGTCATCGGTAATCGCAATTACGACGCTAGGGTCACCCAGAGTCACATCCCAGGCTTCGATGTTTCCCATCAGGGCATGGTGGTACTGTTGGGGGAACAATGGATCGTTAGGAACGAGTTCCTTGATGTCGCCGGAGTATTGGTAATTCGGGGCTGCCCAATGCACGCTGGGAAGTTCGGACACCGCGCTGACAAACTCTTCTATGTCCCCGGTGCTGCTAAAACGTAAATGGATTACTTCCGTGGATAGTGCTTCCTCTCCAGCACCGCTGTCGACGGTTAAGATTCGGTCGAACATGAGCGGGCCCATTAACGACTGAGCGCTGGATGGTGGCAGCTCGAGGATGCTCATTATGTCCGCGCCGGCTTCGACGCCCAGCATTAGCTCGCCTGGTAGAGACTGCCGCGTAACGTTTCCTGGTTGAACCCACGAATCAGGATCGGAGTAATTGGGGCCGTCGGCCGAGATCGGAATTGGAACACTCCGTTGCGGCTGGGGCGCCGCAGTCAAGGCACTTGATGAATCAGCAACCGCCGGGTTCGCCAAATCATCATTGGCGACGAACACGTCACTGGCCAGCAATCGGCGGTCCTCGAGGCGTTCTAGATTCAGCTTTTTGATCGGAAGCGAGTTGTTCAGTGCATTGAGGAAAGCACGACGTGAGCGCGCACGCGAAAATGGAGTGCTGTTATTCATGAGGGCAAATTGAGCCAGGATTTATGTACGATGAGAGAGAATCGCTAGACTGCCTGGGCGGTAGACGGTCGCCCGAATTATCGGAAAAGTCATACTGATCCGCAACAAGAACTGAGATCCGAAACCTACGATTTTGCGAAATGCAAAAAATGCAAAAAAATAGCTTGAAAAGAAGATTGTGCTGACTAGCCCGCGGAAAAAGCCGAGAGCTGGCAAAACTGAAATGCACGCCTGGCTGGAGCGGGTAGGATCGAAGCCAGGAGCCGATAAGACCGAAGCCAGGGAGCCGACAATGGGGTGAAAGCCAACAAGCAATGTGTTGCAGCACGAGCTCATCTCGCGGTCGGTCGAAATCCTGTTAAAATGGGTATTTGCCGCAGCCCGCGGGACTGCCACTTCCGTAGACGAGGTTTACAAAGCGAATGCCCAAGCTCCAAGGCTCGACAGATTCCGGTGGCGATTCCAATCAGTCGGTCGCTAGTCCGGAGCATTTAGCAGATAATCTGGACAGTACGCGTATAACGGATCATGCTGCGGGCGAACCAATCGAGAGTAAGCCTTCAAGCGAAACGGGGTTGGCAGAGCCCGTTCACCTATCCGAAGAGGAAATTCGTGTTCTTTGGGACAAGTTCTACCTGCCATTGCGTCAAAGTATCTCACGACGTGTTGAGCAGATTCGTCGCCCTGTGGCCAGCGATAGCGAAATAGCACTGAGCGCGATCCATTCCCTGCTGCGGGCGGCACGCGAAGGTCGATTCCGGGACTTTAGAAACGAAGCGAATCTTTGGAAGTTGCTTCGGACAATCGCGATCCGCAAGGCAAATGGGCTTCACAAGCGACTTTGGGCCGAGAAACGCGGCGGGGTCGAAGGGCCACTTGGTCAACACGATGCCGAGGAGGGGCGACCCGCTGGAATTGACTTAGCGCCCGCACGAAACGGCACGCCCGAACAGCGAGCTGTGGCGGAAGACCTACTTGGCGAACTAATGAACCGCTTGCCTTCCGACCGTTGCCGCGAAGTGATCCTACTAAAACTCGAAGGCAACGATAACTTCGAAATCGCTAATGCGCTGGGTACAACCACACGCACTGTGCAGCGAATGCTTGAAAAAGCGCGGGTCGAATGGAAGCGTGTTGCCCAAGCTTGAGAGTGTCTGAGAACTGCGCTATGTTCCCGAGCCGTGTGGTAGGTTCCTAAGCCGCGTGCTAGTTTCCTAAGCCGTGTGCTAGCCGAAATAACGCTGCGAACGTTTCGGAAGTCTTTAAAGTGGCGCCGGTAGGTCGCGACGATTCAGATATGCAATTGCTGATGTGACGACAGTCAGTCCTAGGATCGTCAAAATGCCGGTCATTCCGATGGGACCAAGCGTAAAACGCCATACTGAATCTTGCATGGCTTCTGACGCAACGACAGTCCATTGCGAGCCCTCGATACGTTGAGTGACGAGCGCTGTGAGATCTGGTTGGTACAGGCTCAGGACCGTAGCCCACTCCAGTCCGCGCCAGGAGGTCCCTACTTTGCTGAGCAGAAAAATCAGCAGTTGCAGAACATAAATTGCCAGCGTTACTCCGATGCACCTCCAGCGATAGCGATCCACACAACTGACACCAACAGCCAGGCTAAGTACGAAAAAGCCGAAAGCAAACAGGTTGATGCAGGGAACAACGAAAATGCTCGAATCCACGCGCGAGGCTAACGGCGTCAGTACTTCTTCTGGCTCACCAAGTTGGATCGGCACTTGAACGGGCACAAACGGAAGTGTGAACGTCGCCGTGTTACTCACCGTTTCTCGAACACTGCAATATTTCAGTGCGATGTGAATCGTAGTCCAAATCGTAAGGCACAGTAGACCAAGGCCTACCGCGGAGAGGATGTAATGCGTTAGCACAATCTTGGTGCGACTGATCGGATTGGCGAGTAGCATCTCCAAGCTGCCACGGCCGATTTCACCACTGATTACGTCCGAGCCGCGTGCGATACACCAGGTCAATATCGAGAATATCAGTAGTGGCTCACTCAGCGTCAAGGCGATGCTACCCGAGTACGTGAGCACGTGGTCCAAAGGCACTGGCATGAACCGCTCAAAGCGGCGCAGCTGCTCAAGCAATGGTTTAAACGAGGATAAATCGAATTGTCCGGCGATCCAAACTCGGCTTGCGCAGAACAGAACGAGAAGTGACGCAAGCGCGAGGAACAGGAACTGTGACTCCCTCACAAATTTCTGAACCAACAGACGAACCATCAAGCTGTCTCCGGTTTTGATGGATCCAAAGTACTTGATGGATCCGACGTGCCTTCTGTCATCGGAGGGTCAGTCGCATCAGCTTTCGGACGGCTAAACGAATCGTAAAATGTTTCTACGTTCGCCATTGTTATGGTAATGTTGTCGAGATTAAGCTTGGACAGCCAGGGCATCCAATCGTTCGGCGAACCGACAATCTCCAAAACGAGGTTGTGGTTCGACTCGGGATTCTCCGTGTACTCGCTACCTTCGTGACTTGCCGGCTTTCCTTGAGCGATTCGAGCACTTGGCTGCTCTTTGCGAACGATGTCGAAGTTGGCTTCGTCTGGGATGCGAATCTGATCAGTCCCACCGGTCGTGGTTGCGGTAACGATGTGCCGCGATTCGCGTTCACTAAGTAGCTCAGTGGCGACAATTCGCCCGTCGCGAAGCAACGCCACTTCCGAGCAAGTTCGTTCGATATCAGTGAATAGGTGTGAGGATAGCAATACGGTTTGGCCCGATTGGTTGGCTTCACGTACAAGGGCCAGGACTTCGTTTCGAACATCTGGATCCAAATTCGCAGTCGGCTCATCAAGGATCAGTAGTGGTGCACGCGAGCCGAGGATGATCGAAAGAGCGAGCTTTTGCCGCATGCCTGTCGACATGAAAGCTACCCGTCGGCGGACCTCTAGTCCGAGGCGATCGGCAACTGACCGGGAGGATTGGCGATCGCCCCGTGGGTGCATCTGGGCGAACATGTCGATAACCGAGCTGCCGCGCATTGAACGATACAGGCGAGCATCACCGGGGAGATACGATACGCGTTCGCGGATGGCGAGCGACTCACGTACCACATCTTTGCCGAGAACGTGAGCGGCACCTCGTGTGGGGCGCACAAAACCAAGCAAGGTTCGAATCAACGTCGATTTGCCGGCACCATTTGGTCCCAGCAAGCCAAAGGCTGCACCGGTGGGGACGCTCAGCGAGCAATCTCGAAGAGAATGGACATCGCCGAAACTCTTGCATAACCCGATAGTTTCGACCGCCAACATTACTCCGACCGCTTGAGGTGATTCTTTTGTGCAGCCGATTATAGGTAGTCAGTCCAGTCGCGGGTTTGAAGCTGCTTGACAACTTCTCGCACGCTCTCCTCTTCAGCCTTGGGGGCAATCAAAGTGGCATTTGAGGTGTGAACCACGATCATGTCTTGCATGCCGATCGTTACAACCAAGTGTTCGTCTTCACCGTAGACGATCATCCTCTGTGACTGAATCGGTAGGTAGTGGCCTCGCACACAGTTACCTTGCAAATCGGGCTCGGTCAGTCTCCCGATGGCCTGCCAGCTACCGACGTCGTCCCAGCTGAACGAGGCCTCAACAACAGCGACGTCAGGGTACCGCTCCATTACGGCGTAATCGATACTACGACCGTCGATCTGTTCGAATTCGCGTTCGAGTGTAACCGCGAATCCTGGTGTTCCCATTGACGCGGAAATTGCGTCAATATGTTGCATCATTTCCGGTTCATATTCGCGCAAAGCTTTCAGGATGGTTGCCGCGCGCCACATGAAAATGCCGCTGTTCCAGTCGTAAGTGCCCGCCTGCAAATATTGCTCGGCGGTTTGTCGGTCGGGCTTCTCTCGGAAGGACGCGACGTGGAATGCCTTGGCAACATCGGTATCACTGATGGCTTCTCCACGTTGTACGTACCCGAACGATTCAGCAGCGTAAGTGGGGCGAATGCCAAAGGTCACGATGCGGTCCGGAGCTTTTTCGATCAGCTGCACGCCGCTCTGCATGCAATCGTGGAACTGTTGGTCGGTACTAATGACATGATCAGCCGGCAGGACCAACATGATGGCATCAGGGTCTGCGTTGTGAATTAACGAAGCGGCGAGTGCGATACAGGCCGCGGTGTCGCGTTTCATCGGTTCGCCAACGATTTGCTCAGGCGGCACATCGGGGAGCTGCTCACGGACCGGGGCAACTAGATGTTTGTTGGTCATCACCAGCGTTTGTTCGGCTGAAACTAGGCCTTCCAAGCGGTCGCTGGTGGCTTGGAGCATCGAACGTTCGCCGACAAGGTGCAAAAGCTGCTTCGGCATTCGATTCCTGCTCGCTGGCCAGAAGCGGGTGCCGGATCCCCCGGCCATGATGACGGCATGTAACACTAGAATCCAGCTCCAACAGTTTTTGAATGGGTCGTTGCGAAGAGAAGGTGGTTGAGGGCATGTGCGTCAAAGAACAGCGTGAGCCCTTCCCGGCCGGGTCGCCATTGTAGAAATCACAGCTCCAGCTGGCTAGCGCGATTCGGTTTGTCACGGTGCAGGTGGGATGTTTAGCCTGTCTGTGTTACTAAGTCACGCTCGTGTCTAAGTCAACCTCGCAAGCTACAACGTTCGTTCAATTGCCCTAGGGGGACGATTATGTCATACTTGTGGTACCTACCCACGCACCCTGCCGACAGAGTCTCTGAATTTGCCTAGCTCCGGCGTAGAGTTTGGTGGCCGAGCAAAAAGGCTGTCGCTCGTAACGCAGCCGTCTGTAGCTCGATGCAATCAAACGCGTAACTTGAGAAAACAAGTTGGGTTCGGCTTTAAACATGTCGTTTGCAGTGGTGCGAACTGGCGTCAGTGGTCTCGATTGGACAGTACGATGCGACTCCGAACGATGCTGCACGAGAACCTCAGATTGTGTCTTGTGTTTGCCTGGATGCTGGTGGCGGCATTGGAATCAAGTAGTCTGCTCAGTGCGTCGGAGGGCGAGCCTGAAAAGAAGGCTGCCATCAGTCTGGATTTCGAGGCTGAGTTACCAGACGGCTGGACCTTGCATAGCTCGCCCCGGACAGAGAATAGCGGGCTTCCTAAGCTAGCCCCCGGTCCTGACCCAGCACTTTATCCATCGCGGCCGGATGTTGGCCGAGCGATGGAGTTTTCGGAGGCCGGGCAGTTTTTGCGGATCGACGAATTCCGAAACGGGGCACTGGATTTCGGCGACCAGGACGCAATAACTCTCGAGGCCTGGGTAAGCCCCAGACGAATTCCGTCGGGTCGGCATGTCTATGTTGTTTCCAAGGGACGAACTTACGAATCCGGTAATCTTGAAAACCACAACTTTGCATTGCGACTGACAGGCAAGAATGGAGCTGCGCTGCCAAGCTTTCTGTTCAGCGCCTACGACGCAGAGCAAAAAGCTCAATACCATCGTTGGACAGCCAGCAAGGGCTTCACCGTCGATGGCCTCTGGCATCACGTTGCGATCAGCTACACATTCGGAAAACCTGAGACCATTCGATGCGTTGTCGATTCCAAGGTTCAAGACGGCAAATGGGACATGCAGGGCGCGACGACTCGCCCGCCGGTCATTAGCGACGAACCTGTTTGGGTTGGATCATCACGTGGCGGCGATCCAAGCAATAGTTTCTTGGGTAAGTTAGATGACGTTAGAGTGCACCGAAAGGCGATTCCAATCGTCGAACTACAGTCGCGGTGGAAGTTCAATATGCCTTTGCCGCAACGTCCTTTGGCGCAGGTTAACCGTGTCACGCAAGATGCTGAGGGGCAGCAGGTAGCGTTCGTGGCGGCAGAGGGCGCTGGCGCCCACGCTCAGTTCCCCCTTATCCCACCTGCTGCCGATTTGCAGTTTAGTGGTTCGCATCTGCTATTGCACAGGTTGCCCACAGCCTATGAGAATCCTGGAGTTCGTCGGCTTCGCGATGGACCTGTTCTGCTACAGGCATTCTGCGAACGTGAATTTGACGCCGGAGAATTTGAATTTCTAATACGGTCAGGTGGGCTCGCCAGATTGTGGGTGGACGACGCTATCGTCGCTGAACTCGGCCCGAAACGACTCAGACCCAATGCTCATAATCCGCTGGTTATCTATGAGCCGGACGTCGATTGGTTGCGTCCGCCGCAGGTAGGTGATCGCGAATCAAGGGTCAGACTGAAGCTTGGTCCGGGATTGCATCGGTTTGTTCTAGAGACAATGGTCGGTAGCGCTGGAACCCGCTGTGAGCCTGGTGAGGTCACAGTCGCGTGGCGAGATGGTGATGGACAGTTTCAGGTACTCGCGGCGAATTCGCAGCCACAGCTTTGGCTGACCGATGCAGATGTGGATGCGTACCGTGTCGAGCTGGACAAGCGCATCGACGAACTCTCAGAAGATGCTTTGGTCCAGACGAGCAGTTCAACGGAGGCGTACTGGCAGGAACGCCACAGGTTGGCGCGGGAATATGTCAACCGTAACGACCGCAAAGATGCTGCCACCAGGGAGTTGGCCACCAGTGAGCTGTTCAAGAAGTACTTCCAGCAGGCTGCTGATTCGTCCCCGAAGTGCGAGCCGCAAGCTTGGCTGCGACGCGCGAGCCTAGATACTCGCGGAATACCGCCTTCTGCATCGGAGTTAGTTGAATTCTTGGCCATGCCGGCTGAATCACGCCGTCAGCAGATGGTCGATCGATTCTTGAATGATGAACGATGGGCAGATCATTGGACGAGCTATTGGCAGGATGTGTTGGCTGAGAATCCCAACATCCTTAAGCCCAGTCTTGGCAATACGGGGCCGTTCCGATTGTGGATTCACGATTCTCTGCGTCAAAACAAGCCGCTTGATCGTTTTGTCACAGAATTGCTGATGATGGAAGGGGATTCCCAGGCAGGTGGACCATCAGGGTTTGGTTTGTCAGCTGAGAACGATGTGCCGATGGCCGAGAAGGGGCACATCGTAGCTAGTGCCTTCCTGGGTGTAGACATGAAGTGCGCGAGGTGCCATGACGCTCCCTACCATCCTTGGAAACAAGAGTCGTTGTTCCAGCTGGCCGCGATGCTCAAACAACGGCCCATCGAAGTTCCCGAAACAAGCAGTGTTCCAAAGGAGTTTTTCGAAGCTCGAGAAGATGCGCCTATCGACGTTACGCTTTTTCCCGGTGAAGTTGTTGCAGCTGAGTTTCCACAGAAAATCCTTGGTGCAGATCACTTCGAACCGGTGCTGGATATTCCGCTGCTAAACGAAGGCGGACTGCGTGAAGAATTGGCGATTACGATCACGCGCCCTGAAAACCGTCGCTTTGCTGAAGTGGTGACCAATCGTGTTTGGCTCCGGCTGCATGGATGGGGACTCGTTGACTCGGCCGATGATTGGTTCGAAGCAGAACAGCGCCACGGTGACTTGTTGGAAAGCCTGGCAGATGAATTCGTCAGGGAGGGTTACGACCTGAAACAACTGACGCGTCGCATCATGCTTTCCCCCTCTTACGCTACTGCGGCAATTGACTCGGGTGAAATTGACCGTGACCAACGATATCGAGCAGTTTGGCAGCGACGGATGACGGCGGAACAGCTCGTTGATTCGCTGCATGCCACCGCGGGCGTTCCGCTGAAAACGGAAGCCCTTACGTTCGATGGTGAAGCAAGTCAACAAGTTTCGACTTTTCTTAATCTTGGAGCAGCCACGCGGGCATGGCAACTGACGAGTCTGTCCAACGAACGAGATCGTCCTAGCCTTTCGTTACCAAAGGCCACCGCGGTTGCGGAGTGTATGGAGGCGTTTGGTTGGCAAGGGGCGCGGCAATCGCCGCATTCGCAACGCCCGACCGAGGCAAACATGATTCAGCCTGGGATCGTTGCCAACGGTCATTTGACGGGTTGGGTCACACGCATGACTCAAGGCAGTTTGTTGCACCAATGGGCACGCCATGCGGACAGTCCCGCCGCATTTACAAGCGACATGTTCTTGGCGATTCTTGGACGTGAGCCAACCGAAGAAGAGATGGATATATTCGTTAGTCAGTTGGAGCCTGAGTTCGAAACGCGGTTGGTTGAAAACACAAATTCGCCGGGCCTACCGCCAGTGCATCGCGGGTTCGTTACGTGGTCCAACCACTTTGATGTAAAGGCCAATAAGCTTAGACGCGATGAGCAACTTCAATTGGCTGCCGGCCCTCGCCCAGTCCAAGATATCCAACCACGCTGGCGGGAGCGCGCCGAAGACGCAATGTGGGCTTTGGTAAACTCGCCAGAGTTTCAATTGATTCAGTAGACTGAAGGCATACTAGATCCGTTAGATTGCCTAGGTCCAATGGCTAGCGTCAAATTTCAGTGGCTGAGTCCAAGTCCCGGTGGCTCTACGTGTACACAGCAACTTGCACTTGAGATGTTCGGATAACAATCATGCCAACTGATGCATCAAATCGAGTTTCGACGCGACGAAATTTCGTAGCTGCTGCGGCCAGTACTGCAGCAGTCATGGCTAGTGCGGCGCGTCCTGGTGGCACGGTGCACGCTAGAGCGCCTGAGGACGAAGGGCAGCGGATTCTACCGCCTGGTAACGTTGAACACGTGATCTTCATCTGGCTGGGCGGCGGAATGAGCCAGATTGATACCTTCGACCCGAAACGTCGGGGCGATTCCGGAGATCGGCGGCCGGGCAGCGACTACGACGCCATTGACACTTCCGTGCCAAATGTCCAAGTTTGCGAGCATTTGCCAGAGCTCGCGCGTCGCATGGAGCGCGTTACCGCTGTCCGAAGTTGTAACCATGATATGATCGACGAACACGCGGCGGCCGTCTATTGGGTTCATGTCGGACGTCCAATTAACGGTACGATCGCTTACCCATCGATCGGTTCCGCTATCTCGCACGAACTGGGCGCTGTATCGGAGGGTGCTCCGGCGTATTCGGTGATAGGTTACCCCAATATGGCACGCAGTCCTGGTTTCCTTGGGGCAAAACATGGCTATCTGTACCTCACCGATCTAGAAACCGGACCTCGAGGATTGATGCGGCCTGAATATGTGGATACGACGCGCGTCGGTCGCCGCCTGCAGATGCTCGAGGCAGTCCGCAAGGCCTCGCATCACAAGGTTGGTTCATCCCACTTTTTGAAACAATACTCAGCTGCTCAGTACGAGAACTTAAGGCTATCCGGTGAGGAGTTCATGCCGGTCTTTGACTTGGGGCGTGAGACCGATACGACTCGAAACCGGTACGGAGGCGAATTTGGTCAACGTTGTCTCTTGGCACGACGCATGACTGAATACGGGGTTAGATTTGTTGAAGTGGCGCACAACCTGAATTTTGTAAACGGAACCGGCTGGGACACTCATCGCGAAGGACAGCAAAACCAATGGCGGTTGGTGCGTGAATTGGACACTGCAGTCTCAGCCCTGATGGACGATCTGGAGGACCGGAAAAGGCTCGATAAGACGCTCATTGTCATCGGAACCGAATTCGGAAGACCGGCGGGGTTCGATGCTGCGGGTGGACGCGGCCACCAGTCCACGGCATTCACGTTGGTGCTCGCCGGTGGTGGTCTGAATCACT
>DNPC01000055.1 GCA_003501565.1 Planctomycetaceae bacterium
TGGCATGACGAGTTTACAAGCCGTTGATGTTGCGTTTTCCTATCATCGCGAGCAACCGGTGATTGAGGGGCTTTCCCTTCAACTGGAGCCGGGAAGCTTGCTGGTTCTCGTTGGCGGAAACGGTGCCGGGAAAACAACCCTGCTGCGTCTACTCGCAGGGCAGCTCCGGGCACAGAGGGGTCAAGTACTTCTTGATCAGCAACGGATTGAGTCTTGGTCACGCATGGAGGTGGCGAGGCGAGTAGCGCTAATGCCACAATTCGAACCTTGCGATCATGGTTTTTCTGTCTGGGACACAGTCCAACTCGGCAGAAGTGTACACCGTGGGTGGTGCATGCCCTTCAATGCCGAGGATGTGGAGGCAGTTGAGCGAGCGCTGGATGTCGCAGGTATTAGTGAGCTCCGGAAGCGGCCCATCACTACGTTGTCTGGTGGGCAATGGCGGCGGGTGGTACTGGCTCGTTCGTTAGCCCAGGAGGCTCCGATCCTTTTGTTGGATGAGCCAAGCAGTGGATTGGATCTTCGGCACCAATTCGATTGCCTCAGGCAGATTCAAACGATTGTTAAAGAGAAGCACCTGATCGCGGTGCTGACGCTGCACGACCTGAATACGGCGGCGATGTTTGCCGATCAAATTGCGATCATTGCCAACCAACGACTCCTGGCGCTGGGATCCCCTGAAGAAGTTCTGACCGAGGAGCGAATACAGGAGGCATTTGGGATCCACGTTTCGGTGATCCGTGACGTGGTTCCAGGCCGACCGTTTATCGTCCCAGCTGAAGGCGTGTCGCCACGACGTCTTCCATCAGCACTGTGAGCTGGTCTGAATCTACCAGGCTGACATTCTACCAGGCGAGCAATCTCCCGGCCCGGCAATCTACCAGTCCGACAACCTGATTCGGGAAACGCTCGATCGCTCTGTCATCGAGCCATCGCCCGGGCATCAAGCCATCGCCTGGCACCTAGTCTGTGTGACGCGGCGGTTTCCCTGGGACTTTCGATGATATAGTCGCTGTCGTTGTCGTAGCCACTGTTAAATTTTCGGTATCGAATTCCCGCGGTCTGCTAAGGTCCAGGATCTTGAGCAGTACCTGAAACCTTCATCACAAATTCGTGGTTGGTGATCGCATCCGGCGGACGGAGAGAGCCAAAATGGAGGGCACTTCAAATTGGCATTTTGGTATGGAAAGTCTCAAATGCGAACGATGAGAATTGGGCGACTGTCTGTCGTCTACGTTGTAGTGGCATGCATTGCAATCAGCGGCTCTTGTAACTCAATGGCGGGTGGTCTGGCGGTAGCCAGCGAGAGTGAAACTCGAAAAGAGGTGACGACACACCTCTCGAAAGAACCGCTAGGTCAGATCCTTTCCGCACAGAGAGGACTGTGCATTCAAATTGGATACGGGGCTGCCGCGACCGACGTGATTTGCGCCAACAGCCACTTGGTACTCCATTGTCTGTGTTCTGACGGCAAGCAAGTAGAACAGGCTCGCAAGCACGCGAACTCTGCACTTGCTTCCGTGATTGTTGAGCGATGGGAACAACAAACGCTTCCGCATCTTTCCAATCTTGCGAGTGTAATTGTCGTAAATGCCCCAGAGAAATTTGAGAGAAGTGAAGTGCTGCGGGTTCTTTCACCGGGAGCTTCTGCGTACTTCGTCGATGGTGATCGATTCGAGCAGGTCACCAAGCAACGTCCACCGGGTATGGGGTCATGGACGCATCAATGGCATGATTCTGACGGCGGGCTGACGACGGACGACCAGTACATCGATGTTCCGACTGGTCTGCAGTGGTTGTCAGGTCCTTCGTTCGCGATGGCGGGACGGAAGAACAGCACTCAGTCTCTCGTGTCTGCCTCGGGGATCAATTTCTACGTTACACAAAACGTGCTCGAGAACGTTGGCAAGCCGGAGATGGCGCAGTACCTGGTAGCTAGGGATGCTTTCAATGGGATGGTGCTTTGGCAACGCCCGTGGACCGGGACGTTTGTTACCGGCAACGGTGAAACCAATGCACGCATTGTTGCCGCTGAGGACCGCCTGTTCGTTGCGGGAGAAACCAATATCCAAGCAATTGAGATGTCGACCGGCGACCTAATCGGAGACTTTCCACTACCGCAATCGCCTGACAAGCTCGCATTTGCTTTCGGCAAACTGTATGTCCAAACTCTCGATCACATTATTGCCATTGAAAAGAACTTGGCCTCCGAGAGCTGGGAATTTGAAGCATCCAGAATGTCGGGTATGGTTATCAGTGATGATGTACTGCTCACGCTTGTTTCAGGCCGATCTTCCGATGGGCGGTTTCAACATCTGTTGTATGGGCTAGATCCACTTACAGGCGGTCAGCGTTTCAGCACCAACACACAAGACCAATTATCTGCAGCATCCGTGCGTGTCAATTTTGCCCAGGACGGCTTGGTAGCCCTTCAAGCTCATGGGTCACTGCATTTGTACTCAGCCGAAGATGGTGAGCATTTATGGTCAAAGGAAACAGACGCTCGGCCGGGCAAGTCGTATGTCGACGAACGCTACGTCGGCCACTTCTACCGTCACGGACTGGTGTGGCTGTTGCGTGAGAACTCGCCTCGCGAATCGCTCGGTCAGAACACTTGGGTTGGTCTGGATGCCAAAACTGGTAAGTTCGTCCGTGAGTTGAGTACGAAAGGAGCTTGGCCGGAAACAGCGACTCCAGCAAAAATGGGTTGTCAGCTGCTAATAGCTTCCGATCGCTACATCATGATTCCGCGACAGTCGACGTTTATCGATTTTGACACTGGGGAGAAGCTCCCCTTCAAATTCACTCGTGGTGGTTGCGGGCTCGGCTTTGTTCCAGCCAATGGGCTGGTGTATTCTCATCCCCATGCATGTGGTTGTTTCTCAGAAGCGACGCGTGGTTTCATGGGAATGCACTCGATAGAGCCGCCACGGCCTGGCAACCTCGATGAGAATCGTCTCACAAAGGGTGAAGCCTATGGCAAGACTGAGCTCTCAGGTCGCTCAAAATCATTGTGGCCCATGCACCGTGGCGGTGTTGAGCGAACCGCGTACGCTCCGACGAACCTAGGCAGCGTCGACCGTCTGCTTTGGTCACAGCAAATTGCTGATGTGACCGAAACTCCTTCTCTGCGCAGTTGGAAACTGCGGACAGGCAACTTAGTCAGTCCCGCAACGGTGGCGGATGATACCCTGTATGTCGCTGATGTAGACCGAGGCGTCGTAAAAGCACTCGACATTCGAGATGGGCAGACGAAGTGGAGCTATTCGGCGGCGGCCCGAGTGGATACATCACCCACAATTTACAGAGGACTTTGCCTATTTGGTTCTCATGATGGGTATGTCACTTGTTTGCGCGCCGGCGACGGGGCGTTGGTCTGGAAGTATCGTGCAGCACCGATGGATCGACGTATGTTGGCCTACGGGAGTGTCGAATCGAATTGGCCAGTGTCCGGCACTGTCCTTGTTCAGGGCGGACTGGCTTTTGTCGCCGCCGGACGGGCTCCCGATGCCGACGGCGGAATCGAAGTCCATGCGATCGATCCGTTGACTGGCATCCCGTCGTGGACTCGCCGCGTGGGAGGCGTCGGTTACAAAGGCGTTTGTGATTTTCTGGTGGGGGAC
>DNPC01000267.1 GCA_003501565.1 Planctomycetaceae bacterium
TGGTTCCTGCCAACATCGCCTCGGCAGCCGCATCCATGTCGTCCGCCGCAGGGAGGGCCGCGTCCGCACCATCAGACGCTGGCTTCTTTTTGGATTCACCAGAATCCATGCTTCGCAGCAGTTCTTCGACTTCGTCGCGATTTAGTGGATCGTCAGCCATCTCAGCCTTCCGTGGCCTGAAACCAAATTACAGATTCATCAAATTGATCATTGAACCGTAGAACAACTCTATTCTCGGATCGTCCCACTTCCCTGTACGACATATTTGTATGTGGTCAGCTCTGCCAATCCACACGGGCCCCGGGCGTGAAACTTATCGGTACTAATGCCGATCTCAGCTCCAAGACCAAACTCACCACCGTCGTTAAAACGTGTACTTGCGTTGATCATGACAGCGCTTGAATCAACCGCATTTGCAAATTGCCGTGCCCGCTCGACGTCGCTGGTCACAATCGCATCCGTATGATGCGAGCCGTATTGATTAATGTGCTCGATGGCCTCTTGAATACTCTCAACCACCTTGCAACTAATGATGGGGCCCAGATACTCCTCCGCCCAGTCGGCGTCGACCGCAGCTTTTGCTTCAGGTACGATTTTGCATGTCGCTGCATCACCACGAATTTCGACACCGGCCTCGGTCAGCGCTGCAGCAATCGCAGGCAAGTGAGTTGACGCGACCTCCGAATGGACCAGCATGCTTTCTGCGGCATTGCACACACCCATTCTCTGGCACTTGGAATTGAGAACTATCTCTTTCGCCATCTCTATCGCGGCCGCTTCGTCGACATACACGTGACAGTTGCCGTCAAAGTGCTTGATCACCGGCATGGTCGCCTCACGGCTAACGAGCTCGATCAAGCCTTTGCCGCCGCGTGGAATGGCAACATCGATCAGATTCCCTAGCGATAGAAAATGCCCGACTGCCTCACGCTCGGTCGTGCCAACGATCTGAACAGCATGCTCAGGAACCCCGCATTGTTCGCAGGTATCCTGAAGGATCTCTACAATTGCTCGCGAAGAATGTTGGGCTTCCTTGCCGCCCCTGAGGATGACGGCGTTGCCGCTTTTGATGCAAATTGCAGCCGCATCCGCCGTGACGTTCGGCCGCGATTCATAGATGAAAAACACACAGCCTAGGGGCGCCCGGACCTTTTGAATTTCAATACCACTCGGGCGGCGTGATCCGGATATCGTTTCGCCGATCGGATCGGGCAGCGCTGCGATCTCTCGCATGGCATTGGCGATAGCTTTGATGCGATCTTTGCTCAACACTAAGCGATCGATGGCCGCATCGCTGAGTCCGAATGACGGTGCTGCGTCAATGTCCAAGGCATTGGCGGCCATTACGGTATCAACGTTAGCCTCAAGTGCAGCAGCGCTCGCCTGCAGCCAATCGTTCTTCTGTTGAGTTGGAAGTGTTGCCAACTGCCGACTTGCACGACGTCCCTGTTCGGCAACCTTCTGGCAGTAGCAGGCAAGATCCTCAGTAATTGTCATTGTGCTCAACGCGTTACTCTCGCCATCGACACCCAATAGCGCCGTTTATTTATGAATTCGCGGATGCAATATCTTGGTTACGGGAATGTAGAACAAACCGTCAGAGTATCGCTGATCAAGATAGCTGCGGTCAACGTCAGAGACAGTGCTAGCAATTGGTCGGTTCGTTAAAACGCTGACGTTTCCCGTGTACCGCCGCATCGCGTGCCAAGATCGCGGCCTTGGTCGCTCGTATTGCAGCCATCCCACTAGCTGCCGAAAGGTCGAATTGCGATTGAGCCCCGTCCTTCAGCGGTATTGCTTGCGTGATTTCGATACGCTCACGACGTAAATTGGCGATCTTGCCGGTTTCCAGATCACAACTACCAAGCGTACCTTGGACCAGCAGCTTTGGTCCCGCCCATTCGGTCGAAGTTCGTCGCCAGAACGCCTGCATCCAGCAATCGGCATACTTAACATCTACGGCCAATTGATTTAGCAAACCGGCAGCATCGTTACGCGCGGATGCGCCGCTGGGTGAATCGACGATCGCACTGCAAATCCCCTGAATCTCGAGAGGTTGTCCAGCAATTAACTCGCAGATGGCAAATCGGTCATGGAGTTGTTCCAACGGACCGCCGCCGCTAAGTAATGCATCGTGTTGCCAGTTCCGGCGACGGGAAACCTCGGCCGATTGCTGTGGGGCAAAGGAGGGCAGGGGATGGCCTCGGACCAGAGTCCGAATGTTCAGGACTTGGCCAATCACTCCGCTTCGAATCGCATCCAGGCTGGCTGCAACTGCGGGTGAACCCAGCAAATCACAAGGGACACTCCACTTCAGGCCCTCACGCTGAGCTGCGTTGAAGGCATTCTCAAACTGCCTTAGGCCTTGAAGGTCTACCGCCAGGGGTCTAGCCGCGATCACGTTTTTTGCCGCCGAGAGTGCCAATTCGACCTGCGTAGGTCGATCTGCGGGTGCCGTCGCCAGTATGACCGAATCGACAGGTGTGGCCAGCAAACGCTCATAAGCATCGACGCCAGCAAAACGCATGCTTGGCGACACATTGAAGCGTTCGGCTGATCCAATTCCGCGAACAAAACGTTGAACGGCATCGGCGGTGATGTCCGCCAGGGCTACGATTTCATGTCCGTCATTCATCGCTTGCCGAGCAAGCTGCAATCCACGGCGTCCGCAGCCAACGACGCCAATTTTGAGGCAGCCGGCGGCATTGAGACTGTCAGTTTGATCTTCGATTGGGCTAGCCGTGACACCCGGCATCGCCCCTGCGATCAAAAACGAAGATTCGCGCAGGAAGCCACGCCGACTCTCTTTGCCCTGGTCACGACCTTGAGTTTGCTTGTGAGCCATAGAGTACTCAGCACTGTTTCAGCGAGTTGGAAGAATCTAGCCTAGCGAGGCCTAATCCATAGCTGCTGGGGGAGTGTGTCCAACCACATCATACTGGACGCGGTGAACGCGGCAAAACTTGAAAAGGAGGGGAACAACGTACAAAGCTAAGGAATTGCCCGACGGGGATGCCGAGCGATACGATAAGTGCAAGCCTGTTGGCCGATCAACTTTGTACGTTGTTGGTGGGACGGTAGGAGGGAGTTGCTGGGCCCTTGGAGTCTGCTAGACAGGTGTACATTGCTGCACGTATTGGACGAATCGCAGACCTTAGTTGCCAACAGTGGTATCCAGTGTACCGTTAGCCATGGAACTCTGCAACCGTTTCCGCGAGATATCATCTGCGTTCGGCATGTATCGCCGGATACTTGTAGGCCGCCGATTCGGTTGCGGGATATCGAGGCTTTCCTTCACACGGTCTTGATCGGTCTACCTGCTAGAATTTCTGCGATATGCATAGTTCGCAGTTGGTCTCCACGGCGACTCATGATTCCCTCCAAGTGCATCAAGCAGCTTGCGTCAGTGGCCGTCATGACCTCCGCACCAGCTTGTAAGTGATCATCTACGCGGTCTCGCCCCATCAGTAGTGACACCCCCTCTTCGGCGACGGCAAACGTCCCCCCAAATCCGCAACACTCGTCAGGACGGTTCAGTTCAACCAGCTCAATCTCCGGCACCAAACTGAGCAAGTGCTTCACCTTGCTTTTAGCGACAATCCCAGTGCTCGGCGCATCTGGCCCGGGAGACAGTTCCGAGCAAGCATCCAGCCTTAACTCGCGAAGACCGTGACAACTGGAGTGCAGTCCAACACGATGCGGAAACGGATTTGGAAATTGCTGGACGTTCAGAACGTCGACCAAGAATTCACATAACTCCCACGTCTTGCCCTTCAGTGCATCGAATCGTTTATCAGAATGGAAGAACGAACTGTAGTGGTTGCGAACCATCGATACACAACTGCCCGATGGTGACACTACATGGTCGTAGCCGTGGAAGATGTCAACGAACTTCTCCGCCAACGGGCGTGTATCATCCAAACAACCCGTATTTGCCATGGGTTGGCCGCAACACGTTTGTGCATCTGGGAAATCGATTTCAGTGCAGCCAAAATGCTCGAGTAGCTCAACCGTTGCCGTCCCGATCTGGGGGAAGAACTGATCGACGTAGCAAGGGATGAATAGTGCAATACGCATTGTGATAGCTATAGGTGGAGATAATGTAGCAGTGAGTTGCGGCGCAGGTTTGCTTCAATTCAGTCGAGGTGGCGTTACGATTTCCCGGGGTTTTGACGAACTACGATAGGGCTTTGATGAACCAAGACTGGGCTTTGGCGAAGTACGATGGGACTGTGGCGAGCTACGGTGCGTGTTGTGCCGAACGTATT
>DNPC01000328.1 GCA_003501565.1 Planctomycetaceae bacterium
AACACGTTCAGGTTTACCACAGCTCGAAATCGCAGTGGTCTGAATGACCGAAGTGTGTTTGGAATTCGTCTGCGTCGGTGATTGGACCGACGGCTAATTGACCGTTCGCTCGGAGCTGGAGAACGATGCAACCGAGGGTGTGTAAGTAGCAGACTATCTCGCATCGGTGTCTCGTCTGCACTCGGAAGACTTCTGAGCAGAATCGCACCAAGGGAGGCGAAGCCTCTCAGTACCCGAGTAGTCTTCTTCAATCAATCTCACAGTTAAAACTCTTGGATTTCTTCGGTGCATTCCAATCTACTTGAATTCCGGTGGTGTGATTCCCTGCTTCGCCAGCATGGCAAGGTACTTGTCCGGCTCGGCGTGCAGTTTCTTAGCGCAGCCTGCGCAGCATATGTAAACCGATTTGCCTTTCACGTTGACCTTCTGTGGTGCGCCCATGCCGCCAAGCTCCTCGTCCATAACGGGGCACTTCTTTTGTGCGGCGATCGCATCTGCATCGGCGAGCGTTGCCTCAAAGACCCCGGGACGAACCTCTTTGCCCTTGGCGGAGTAGTACTTCGCCAGGTACTCATCCGGCTTCGCTTCGATCTTCGCAGAACATGGCTCGCAGCACACAAACAATGGCTTGCCTTTGACCATGATCTTTGGCGGCTTGCCCATCGCGCCAAGCGGCTTTCCCGTGACCGGACATGTCTTCTGTAAACTGATGAGCACAGCATCGCCGACTTTGTCTGTAAGCTTGCCCATCGTGTGGAACTTGACGGGCCGATCACCGATGCCATTGAGCACCACATCCATGTGAAGCATCTTGCCTTTCAGTCTCGCGAGATCGATAGCAGCGCCGATCCCACCATTCTTGAGAGCCTGCAATCGCAGAGTGTATTCCTTTGGTCTGTCCCCGATCTTCAGCTTCAAGACTCCCTCAGCCTCTGGAGCCTTAAGCATTTGGCCATCTGCACTGCTGACCAGAAAGAAGATGCCCTTTTCTTGCAGTGACGTCTCGACCTTAAGAGCACCAACCGTTTGAAGCGTTCCACCGTGAGGACCCTTTGGTGAATCGGCGGAAGACGAGCTGGTGGAATCCGAGTGTTGATGCTCTTGAGCCTGCAAGTTTGAAAGACTCAAGGTCATCAGAAGGGCTAGCGATGTAGTGAAGTGTCGTGTCATTTCAAAATCCTTTGATCAAATCGAACGAGGTAAGAGTAAGCGTACTAGCGAATCAACGGAGCTTCGACTCCTTGTTGCTCGAGAATACGAAGGTACTTCTCCGGTTGAGAAGCAATCCGTTTCGCGCAGCCAGAACAACAGATGTAGATGGCTTTGCCGGCCGCGTTGACTTTGTAAGGACCACCCATCGCATCCAGTGGCTCATCCATGACAGGGCATCGTTTTTGAGCGGCAATGAAAAGCTTGTCGTCTTGGGAGACGTGGAAGACCCCAGGGCGGACCTCGCTTTCTTCGAGCCCGACATTACGATTCGGAATGCGAGCTGGTCGCGTCGCTTTTTCAGGGCTTTCGGTCATCGGAGAAGCCGGGACGGAGCCATAAACCATCTCCAAGTACTTCAGTGGCTCCGCTTCGATCTTCTTGACGCAGCCTTTGCAGCAGAGATACACCGGCTTATCACCGATCATCACTTTCAACGGCTGGCCCATACCGCCGAGAGGTTCATCCATGACAGGACATACTCTTTGCCGTGCAATTGCTTCTGCGTCGCCTGCCGTTGCTGTTGAAACAAGAATGCTAGGCTTGCCCGTCGCAAACTTGGCTGGATTGCGTTCGATGCTCTCCACGCATGCGGAACAACACGCGTAGACCGTTGCTTTCCCAACTCTTACCGCGACAGGTGTCCCCATGCTGCCGAGGCGTTTGCCTGAAACAGGGCAGATGCCTTGCCGAGCTACAGCGGCGGCCGCAAGTTGCGCCTCACTCGGAGCTACCGTAATCACATCACGGTATTTCAAGGTACCTGTCGGCGTCAGCTTTGGAGGTAATGGGGCCACAAGGACTTCGATCTCGACTTGTTTTCCTTTCAATCGAACCAGATTGACGTTGGCCACCAGCATTGCCTTGCCTTCCGGCAACAGGTCAAAGCGATAGCGTTTCGTTTCATCAGCAGTCTTCAGCATTACGACTCCTCTGGCGTCCGCTATTTGGAGATCCTGTCCGTCGGCTTTCAACAGAAGCTGAAGGCCGGAGTCATGAATGACAGTTTCGATTTGGAACGAACCAAAATCACGAACGATTCCTGAGCTGCGACGTTCTTCGCCAGAGGCCGAAGTTGGCGATTGCGTTAGATGCTCTGTGATCCGCCTTGGGGCTTGGGCGAGTGCGGGCAGAACCAATGCAAGCACGAGAATAAAGCTGCCGAGACATCGCATCCTCGCGACTCCTTTGAACGGGACAATGAATGATTCCAATCTCATGCTGCTACCCTCTCCGCATCCGGGAGAATTTCTTCCGTACCTTTCCATAGCGGATCCGATAGCCCCAGGGCCATCTTGAACTCGAGGTATGCGGCGTAGATCGTGGGCACAACAAAGGAAGTAAGCGGCTCCACCAGCATTCCTCCAAAGACTGGCAAAGCCATGGCTCGGGCGACGTCGGCACCACGTCCGTCGGCAAACATCACGGGCAGCAACGCCACCAGTGTCGTGACCGTCGTCATGACGCAGGGGCGAATCCGCTTGAGGCCCGCTTCGTAGATCGTGTCCCGAACGTCTTGGACCGTGTGTACCTTTCGGCGACTCAGAAGCTGATGGATATAAGTGGCCATCACGACGCCATCATCGACGGCAACTCCGAACAACGCGATGAAACCGACCCAGACTGCCGTGTTCAACTCGACATCCATGACTGCCACCGCGATCATTCCGCCAGCGAAGGCAACTGGAATGCCGCTGAACACAGCCATCGAGATTGGAAGATTTCGAAACTGCAGATAGATGAGGAACAGGTTGATCAGGATGACGAGCGGGATGATCCACATCAGCCGTCGATTGGCTTCAATCTGGTTTCGGAAACTACCGACCGATTCCAGGGAGTATCCAGGCGGAAGCTCGAGATGTCGCTCGTCGGTCTCCGGTAATGATTGAACATTCCTAAGCTGATTCTCGATCGCCTGAACAGACTCCAAGTCTCCCGCCGTTCCATTCGTTGAGAAGGACACATGCGCTACCAGCCGTGCGTTTTCACTCGTGATCGCACCCGGTCCCCATGTGGTTTCAAGAGAAGCCAACTCCTCAAGTGGTACGACGGCGCCACTGTTCGTCACCACGGGCAAGCGAGCGAGTTGGTCGACTCGCTCCCGCAAATCGCGACTGTATCGCAAACGAACGGGGTACCGCTCTCGGCCTTCGACTGTCTTGATTAAGTTCATGCCGCCTAGAGCGGTTTCGATGACCTGGTTCACCATCACTGGCGTCATGCCGTAGCGCGCGGAAGCTTCGCGATCAACGGTGAATTCAACATACGGTTTGCCCAGCACGATGTCGGGATTCACCGTGGCGGGATTAACGTAGGGTGATTCCGTCAATTCGTTGGCTACCGCTTGAGCTGCCGTCGACAACTCCTGCAAGTCATCGCCGTAGATGCGAATTGCCATGGGAGCTTTAATGCCGGTTTGCAGCATTACGACACGACCTTCGATCGGCTGTAGAGCTGAGGCCGGTGTGACGCCGGGCAAAGTGGCGACCTTGTTGATTTCGTCCCAGATGTCGCGTGAAGTGATCCCTTCTCGCCATTGTTCTTTCGGCTTGAGCATGATGTAGGTTTCCACCATGGCAGCTGGAGCAGGATCGAGCGCCGACTCCACCCGACCGATCTTGCCCAGCACGTCTTGAACTTCGGGGATCTCGCCCATCAACACATCTTGCGTTTGCAGTATTTGCAAAGCCTGACTGAAACTAACCGCCGGATAGAACGTCGGCATGTAGAACCAGCTTCCCTCATCCAGTGCGATCCAGTCATTGGACTGCAATCCAGTGAAAGAGTGCTTGGCGTCCACGTATCCGGGTAGGTCGTTCAGTTCTGTACCGACCTTGCGAGTGGCGAACTCAATTGGCCTCAATACCGTCGGCAATCCGAACCACGCGCCCAAACCTACAAAAAACAACACCGCGGGAAACGACAAAGCGATGAACTTGTGATTGAGCGCATACCGAAGGCGGGCGGAGTACAGCCAGCGAACGAACCGACTCGTCGGAATCTCTTCGATCGGTCGGACACGCTCTTTGACTATCTGCCATCCGAAAAGTAGCCCAGCTCCGGCCGCGAAACAGGTCACTGCCCAAAGCGGTGCGTTCCACCAATCGGCGATGCGATGTCCCCAAACAAACTGCGAAAGCGAGGCGAGCAAGGCAGCCGTACCAAAGGCGACAAAGGACGCCTTCAAAGTCGACGCCCGTCGGTTGCGCAAGAGCAGACGACTGAGTGCCGGCACGATGGTGACCGCCGTGATCAAAGCGGCAGCAATCGCGAACGTCTTGGTGTACGCGAGCGGCGCGAAGAGGCGATGATCTCGTCCAGTTAGGAAGAAGACAGGAAGAAACGAGACAATCGTGGTCATCACCGCTGTAACCACTGCTGGTGCCACTTCCGTCGCGGCATCCTGAATCAGCTGGGGGCGGTCTGCTCGCGTCTGATCCGCTTGATCGTCAGTCTCTGCCAACCTTTGAAACACGTTCTCGGAAACGATGATTCCCATATCGACCATGGTGCCAATCGCGATTGCGATGCCGGCCAACGACATAATGTTCGACTCGACGCCGACAAATCGCATGGCGACAAACGAAATCAGAACGGCCACGGGCAAACAGATCGCGACGATAAAGCTGCTTCGAATGTTCAACAGAAACAGCAGAATGACCGCCGAGGTAATGAGAACTTCCTCCATCAGCGCGTCTGTAAGAGTGGCCATCGTCTCATCAATCAGGCCAGTGCGGTCGTACACAGATCGAATCGTGACTCCGCTTAATGCCGGTTCGAGCTGAGCGATCTTCTCGTGGACACGTGAAACCACATCGCGTGGGTTCTCCCCATAACGCATGACCACGACGCCACCGACAGCTTCAGCTCCATTGAAATCGAGAGCGCCCCGACGAAAGTCCGGTCCGAGCTGTACGGTTGCTAAGTCGCGAATACGAACGGGCACGCCGTCTCGTTGCTCGACAACCGTATCTTCAAGATCTCGGAGAGCTTTGGCCCGATCTCCGTCGGTACCGAGAAATCCTTTCCCACGAAGGATAAACTCCATTCCCGTTGTTTCGAGCGTTTTCGCCCCCACATCCATATTGGAGCTCTTCACCGACATCATCACTTTGTCGAGCGGGACACCGAAGTAACGCAGCTTGTCGGGGTCGACTTCGATCTGGTACTGGCGAACGTATCCACCAATCGAAGCCACTTCGCTTACGCCGTCGACTGCCTGGAGTTCGTACTTGATGACGAAATCTTGCATGCTGCGTAAATCGGCCAGTGACATGCCTTCTTCAGGTGGCTCCAAAACGTAGTACAGCACTTGGCCCAAACCAGTGGCGTCGGGTCCGAGCTGAGGGCTCACCCCTTCTGGCAATTGGGATACCGCCACGCCAAGTTGTTCGGACACGCGACTTCGTGCCCAATAGAAATCAACGCTATCGGTGAAGGTCACTTGAACAAAGCTATAGCCAAACAGGCTCTTACCCCTTACCGATTCGGCCCCGGGCACTGCCAGCAAGGACACGCTTAGCGGATACGTGATTTGGTCTTCGATATCTTTGGGTGAACGCCCCGGCCAAGGCGTCAGAACAATGACTTGGTTCTCACCCACGTTGGGAATCGCGTCGATCGGCACCGCTTTGAAACTGAACCATCCAAAGACGCTCACGCCGATGACGGCAAGCATCACCAGGTAAGGTTCGTTGGTACAGAATTGAATCAGTTTCTTCAGCATGCTTATGGCTTAATCTTCGAAATCAAGGCTCTGAACTTCGAGTCCTTCGAACGGATCATCAATGGCTTTGGCCGGTGAAGTTTCGGGGGTAAGTGAGAGGTCGCTTACCAGTTCTCCGCAGGTCAGCATCTCGGCACCCCAATACGGATTCTTGAGATCTGCGTTTGGCTGCAACCAATCACCTCCACCGCCAGGCACCATGGGGCAGAAGAAGTGATTGACTCCGTTCTCGGTCTTGTCTCCACGAGCGAATTGCATTGTCTTGATCAATGCGTGACTAACGGTACGAAAAGCAATGCGGGAATCTTCGAGTTGCCCCACCAAGCGTTCCGCCGCGTTTCTCGCAACGAGAAGTTCACGCTGCGCTTCGTCCGGAACAGCGTTGTCAGCGAGAGTTGTGGTGAGGCTGCTGATGAGTGTGTTCACCGAGACCGGGGAAGCCGTCGAATCGTTTGAGAGTGATGCCTGAATTTCAAAGTACGCATCGAAGGCACTGTCAAACGCGATCGCTGTATCACCGGTGAGATTAACGGGTGCACCTTTACCCTTTAGTTGCAACGGGCCAGCCGCAAACCTCGGGGCACGTGAAGGGTCGAGCAACGACGGATTCCCTGCTAGTTGCGATTGAGAATCCAAGAGGAAGTTGCCGTCGGTCGCAACGACTTCACCCGCGCCGAGTCCCTCGGCAACGATCGCCTCACGATCGGTCAGAGCTCCAAGGGCGATCCGTCGTACTTCGAATCTACCGGGCTCGACCTCGACGTAGACCACACTGTTGTTGCCGGCCATGAGGACCGCGTCGCGCGGTACTGTAACGTCCTGCTGCTCTGGCAAAGGAACTTCGGAAAAGCCAAGCTGCGTTGTCGGAATCAATTCCATATCGCAGATGGGACACGCTCCCGGCGCGTCTCGAATCACCTGCGGGTGCATCGGGCTGATGTACTTTCCAGCCAATGCCGGATCGTAGACCTGGTCGCGAGGAATCGCGGGCACCGCGATGCGTGCAGTTGCGTAGTCGCCCGGGCGGAGCTTTCCATCAAGATTGAGCATCTCAACGCGAACGTTCACCGCTCGCGTTTTCGGATCGACCGTTGGGTCGATGAACGCCACTCGGCCAGTGAACACAATCCCCGGCGCAGAGGAGATCTCCGCTTCGACCTCTTGACCGAACAGTACCCTCGCTGCGTCATCCGGAAAGAGATCAAGCATCATCCAGACGGTTGAAAGGTCGGCTACGCGATAGATGCCTTGCCCAGTCTTAACGTAGTCACCCTCGACAGCCATCTTCTGGATGACTGTGCCCTTTTGAGGAGACTTGATGCGTATCCGTGACTTCGCGTTTTGCTCTCGCTTCAGCGTTTCAATCTGCGTCTCTGACATCCCAAGCTCAAGCAACTTCTCAGCAGCCAACTCCCGCAACCTTGAACCGTCAATGAAACGGCTTGAGGTCTTCTGTTCTTGAGCCGACAAAAACTCGGCCTGTGCCGTATAGAGTTCCGGGCTGTAAATCAGCGCCAGGTCGTCGCCTTCGCTTACCGGCACTCCGACATAGTCGGCGTAGAGTTTTTCAAGTCGTCCATCAACATAAGCTGAAATCGTGGACAGCTGACTTTCGTCGTAGCTGATGGATCCGATCGTGCGAATCGTTCGATTCACCGAGTCCAACTTGGCCATTGCTGTACGTACACCGATGAGCCGTCGATGTGCCGGTTCGATTGAAATCGAAACTCCATCGCCACCGGCACCCGCTGCGGCTTCAACGAGTTCCATGCCGCACACTGGACAACGACCGGGCTCGGTCGTCGGCGGGACGCACATCATCGGGCAGATGTATCTTTGCTCTTTCGATGATGTCGCTGAGGCACCAGCGGGCTCGCCTGATCTTTCGGTCTGGATCCATCCTGCACGCTGCGCGACACCTATCAACGCGATACCGCCAACGAATACAGCAGCAAGGACCAGCGCGTGAGTGGCCGTTCTCCCAAGCCATTTCAAGCCGGCGAGTCGTGACACCAAGGGCTTAGGTGGTTCAGTAGGCGATGCAGTCGAATCGTCGGTCTCAACCGATCCTAATGCCTCTACCGAAGACTCTGGGGCATTCGAGACCGCCTCGGTCTTCTCGTCACTATTGGCTTTCTTCGTTGGCTCAGTCATCGCTCGATCCCATGATCAATAACGACATGACGCAGCTTGACTCGGTTACTTTGGATTTGCGCACAGTGGATCCTGGTGGTGCAGACCGTTGAAATCAAACTCGGGGTGTATAGCCAAGTCGGCGCACGAAACACTCGTGACGCGATCACTTAGCAGTTAGCTCCAACCGCACGTCCAGTGGACAATGCGAATGGACCGGTTCATAAGAAGAAACGCGACTCAATCACTGGCTGAAAAGCTAGAAATCGGCGCGCAGCGGTGGCGTCAAATCAGCCACATACACAAGAAACGCTGGGAATAGCGAGGAGAAGGAATCGCCTCGCGAAGAAAGTCCACCGGCTTCGCCTCGGACCTCGGTCGTCTACAGATACTCTCATCTGCGACCGCTTCAGACATGGCAACATGACGAACAATGATTCGTTCAGGACACCTTTCACCACGGTCCATTGGCGGGACCATCACGCCGCAAAGGCACACACCCAGCAATGAAGCTCGCGGTTGCCCTTCCAACTCGGAGGCCTGCGTGTCTCCATCAGAATGCGGGTCTGTCGAAGTCCCTTCGCTGCCGCCGCAACAACAACACCGTTGGTCCGGGGATTGGACCTCGCAACATCCGCAGCCTTCACAAGCGGTAGTTGTCTCCGCGCACTCCGGCGTACCTGGCTTGCCATCAATTGGCGCAGCGGCAACGACCACCATCGGCTGGATCATCATTGTGATGATCAATCCGATTGTGACGGCAGTGCGGATTGGATGGAACTTTTTCATGGTAGAGCCCGATAGTAGCTCGGAGGGTCAGTTTTAAGTATCACTGCGGGCCGATTGTGGATCAAGTTCGATTTGAGCCGGATCATCTAACCTCACACACTTAATCGCGCTCTTCTGGTCGGAATTCGATGACAGGGAAAGTCACCAAGATCGAAAAGGAACCACTCGATTGGGCTGGCCGATCGTTGTTCCACCTAATGGTTCTTGGTGTTTGCCTCGCAAATCCTGGTTGCAAATCGCATCCAGGATCCATGTTCGCAGTAAGAAATGCGCGAGCTCCAGTGCCCGGAGATATTTCGCCAGCAGAAGCGGCACCGAGCCCTCAGCCATCGATTATTCGTGCGGCAAGCTTCCGCATCGAACAAGAGTCAGAGGGAGGCCGTGAATCTGGAATAGACCGAGACGCTTCCGAATCCAAGGTGACGGAAATAGAAGATGGAAGTGAGGTAAGGAATCAACTTGTTCAACTATCGGTAACACCTTTTGCGGGAGTCGCCAATGACTCGGCCGACTCGATAACAGATCTTCACTCACTCATCGCCCAAGCCCTGTCGGTTCATCCCCGTATTCAAGCCGCAAGAGAACGCGTCGCCGCGCTGAACAATCGCGTCCCGCAAGTGACCTCGCTTGACGATCCGGTGATCGGAAACACGTTCTGGCCTATTCACGACCAGGCACTTCAAACAGCCGGCGGACGTGTCGGACATCAGTTCAGTCTCGCACAAAAAGTACCCTGGCCCGAGAAGCTAATTGCCCGAGGCTTGGTGGCACAGCGCGAAGCGCAAGTTGCTGCAGCAGAGGTCGCGAAGGCAGAGCGAGAAATCGTTGAAGCCGTCCAATTGGCTTACTACGAACTCTGGCTCGCTGACCGCCTGATTGAGATCGTTGAAGAGAACCAAGAACTCGTCGGCGATCTCATCACCATCGCCGAGGCTCGCTACAAAACTGGCGGAAGCCAACAAGACATTCTTCGGGCGGAGATGGAAGGCGACAAGCTTGACGATCAATTGATCTCCCTAAGCCGCCAAAAGGAGCAAGCTCGAGCGGACCTTGGAACACTCGTTCGTCAACCGATGCATCTAATGCCAACCGCCTTCGAACAGCTCGACACTGACAACATCGTCCCCGACCTTGAGCTGTTAGTTGCTGAAGCCGAGCAATGTAATCCAAGTTTGCAAGGACTCGCAGCGGAGATTGCCCGTGATCGAGCAAAGCAGACCTTGGCTTGTCTCCAGCAGTATCCGGACTTTCAGCTTGGTCTCGGGTACTCGATTATCAGCGACGACCAGAATGTCATCAGCCCGGTCGCCAACGGCCACGACAACATCAACTTCTCAATCGGAGTGAGTTTGCCGATCTGGCGTGACAAGATTAACGGTGGTGTGCGCGAAGCCGCCCATCAACGAAACAGCACTATCCATCTTCGTGAGGCAGAGCGTGATCGCCTGAGAGGTCAACTTCGACGACAAGTCGCGTCGGCGTACGCAGCCAAAGAACAGCTAGAGTTGTTCCGCGACCGATTGATTCCAAAGACCGAGCAGACACTCGAGATTGCAACAGCCGACTATCAAGGCAAGAAAGCAGACTTCACGGATCTCATTGAAACCTATCGAGAGCTGCTCAGCTACCAAGTTCAAGTGGCGAGAGTTCAGGTAACGCTTGCCGGTACCACGGCCCAAATCGAACGAACAGTTGGCTGCGAGTCCCAGCGATTCTTTCGATGAATCCGCTACTCGGATTTCGAGACCGACGAGAGTTGCGGCCGGTCGAATCGAGCGAAGTTGGACAAGCCGCCAGCTCAGAGCAATTTTCTTTTGACCCAGAGGTGACGAAGACCTCTGCGGTGTCGGAATCAAATCGATGACAACATGGCTGTGTTATTTAAAGCTCGATCTGACTTCGCCTTTAAGACCCAGGAGCAGTTGTCCGGAGCGTCGACTGGCATCCCAGTAACCTCCGCCGAAGTGAATCACCTCACGATGTTTGCAGCCAATACTCACGTCGTGCTTATCGACTTCGGTGGATCTTCGCGTTCGCGAATTCAGAGAGTTCATCTGCTGCACGCGTCGTATTCAGCAGCAGACGCGTTACTCCCACCCAAGTCAGGGTTGGAAGGTCGAGACGTCTGGCACGACGGCACTTACTCCGTAGATGACGTAAGTGCCTTGCACATCGTGGATAACGCCTTCGGTTCTACGAGAGAACGAGAGCGAAAAAGTTCTATAGCCGTCTTGTCGCCCCGACTATTCAGATATCAGCCCTTTGGCGAGTACGTCGAAGGGCTCACTTATCGTGGGGATCGCGTAGCTGCGCCTGCTGAGCGGCGAATGCTGGCGTCTTCGACGATAAAAGGGCCATACTAACTCAGAAGTCTGGGCGCTTGACCTAAACACTGGTCAATCCCCACTAGAAAGCAAAACTGATCATGGCGAACAAATTGCTTGCCCCATCATTCTTAACTGCTTTCGCCCTGATCCTCTTCGCTGGCCTAGCCCCAGCACATGAGCTGCCCGACCCGGATGGCGAACCAGCGGATATGACGAAGAAGGTCAAAGTCTTCATCATCATGGGGCAGTCCAACACGCTCGAAATGGGCAAAGTCAAGGGCGACAAGGAGGGCTCGCTCGAACACGCCGTCCGTACAGAAAAGCTCTATCCGTTCATGGTTGATGACTCGGGCAATTGGGCCGTCCGCAAAGACGTCCGCAACGTGCACGTGATGGGCAGTGGCGGGCCGGGAAAATCTACCGTCAAACGCAATGACTGGCTAACCGTCTCTGGCAACAAGATCGGTATCGAAACCGGCATCGGACATCAGCTTGGTAATGCACTGGATGCACCGGTATTGATCCTTAAGAGTTCGGTCGGCAACCGCAGTCTGGGCTGGGATCTTCTCCCCCCGGGAAGTCCTGCGTATGAATATGAATTGGAAATCAAGAATCGTAAGACCAAGCAACTGGAAAACAAAACACTTATCTACGCCGGTTATGGTCAGAGCCCGCTTAGCTGGGAAAAAGGCACGCAACCGGAACCCATTAGCTGGAAGGCTGGTCTTCAATACGACGGAGATGTCGCGCGTGCGAAAGACGTGCTGGAAAACTTGAACGACTTCTATCCAGGAGCCAGCGGTTATGAGATCGTGGGCTTCCTGTGGTGGCAGGGCGACAAGGATCGCTACAACGAAGGGCACGCCGCAAAATACGAGCAGAACCTGAACAATCTGATTGCTGCGTTACGAAAAGACTTTGATGCACCAAACGCCAAGTTCGTTTGTGCAACCCTTGGCCAAACGAAGAAGGAAGATGCGACCGGCGCCGCGAGCGAATTTGTCGCTGGCACAGACGCAAACGAGAAGATGATTCTCGACGCCATGTTCGCGATCAGTGACGCCGCAAAGTATCCCGCACTCCAAGGCGACGTCGCCACCGTCTACACCAATCCCATCATCATGGGCGGCGCATCCAACGGACATTATGGTGGCAATGCCAAGACCTACATGAAAGTCGGACTCAGCATGGGCAAAGCCATGCTCGAGCTACTTGAGGCGAACGCGAAATGAGAACGGTTTAACTGCACGCACAATCACAAAACTTATCCTTCGCAGCAACCCATTGACTACTTCTTTGACCCTTTGAATTCGGATGGACGGGGTCGATCGCCCCCGCGGCAAGCAAGATGTACCAGTAGCTCCCATTTGCCGAATGCGAGATTTTTAGCGTTTCCTGCTATTCGAGCTCCAGGCTTGTTGCCACGCAATCGCGCGTGGATTCGAAGACTTGCGATGCTATGCATCCCTCCCCAATGAAGCTGAAGACCCCGCTATTTCGTCGAAGGTCCGCCCGTGCAACCCTCCCGTTGTCAAAAGAACCGGCATGGCTCATGTCAAGCATGAAGGCTTGCCCCAATGAATACGAAGAGTCTCCACCAACCTTCTAGGTACAGAGGTCGGATCCACCGCTGCGAGCTACCGTCGATCTCCGGCTGCTCCGGTCGATGCAACCTCGGTCATGAAGCGATCCTCGAAAGACGCATAAGTGTGTCACTCCGCCAGCTCTCGCTAATGCGTCGAATCTGCGGAGGTCGCCACGACCTCGGCGTTCGTATTCAATGCAAATGATGGTGGATTCTCCGCCCCAAAAACTGCCCAGAACACGGCGAATTGCGCAAGTTTGCGTGAAAGAAGATACGCTATTCAATGGAAAGGGACTTCGAAATCACCTTCAACTCCGTCTTGCAATGCACGAATACACGAGGTAGTGTATTAGTAGAGGTCGCTTATGCCGCAGAAAAAGATCGTTCCATGCCCTGCTAAGCAAAGCCTGCAGCAGAGGCCACAAATGTCATGCGAACAAGCAATCGAACTTGAGAGCCTGTTTGGTGTGCTTGCCAATGACTCAAGACTACGTCTGATCCATGCAATAGCACTTCACGACGAGATCTGCACATCTGATCTCGCAGTCGCAGTAGACATGAAGCCTCAAGCAGTCTCAAACCAATTACAACGCTTACAGGACAAAGGCATTGTTGGTAGGCGGAGGGATGGGAACAACGTTTACTATCGCGTCGTTGATAATTGCGTCATTGTTCTGTTGGAACGAGGTTTGTGTTTGGTGGAAGAAGCGGCCAAACGTACTAGCTAGTTTCTCGTATAGGAGTGAAGACGTGGATCGTAGAATTATGATTTCGAGTGCTGCAGGACTATTGGCAGCGGGCACAGCCGGAGTGGGTTTCGCGGGAGAGGATGGTGACGTTTGCGAAGCAGGCTGCACAGATTGCCGTACTGCATGTCTTGCATGCGTGTCTGAGTGCTTAGCAGAGATGAGCGAAGGAAAATCGGGTTTTGCGGATTGCGTACGCCTGTGCCTCGACTGTGCAGATATATGTGCTGCTTGTGCAAATATCACCGCACGAAAGGGCCCCATGACGAAAGCGATTTCGATCGCCTGTGCAGAGGCATGTGAAAAGTGTGCCGCAGAATGCGAAAAGCATGACGATGCGACCTGCAAGGCGTGTGCAGAGCATTGTCGTAAATGTGCGAAGGAGTGCCGAGAGGCAGCAGCCTAGAGGGCACGTGTTGATATCAAAGTGAGCAGTTGTCCTCAACTGCTTGCCTTTGCGTTCGGTTTCTAACAGCTTAGGTGTCCTCTGTCGGGCGACACCGCTCGTAGTTTCGGCGATTCTCAACTTGCGTCGGCCACATCATCCGGTGCAGATTCGAGAAACCTCTAAGTCGCTGAAGTTGGACAAGCCGAAAGCACTGCGGGTCTGAGGGAACTGCCAGAGGTCTTGGCGACCTCTGGTGGTGAGAATGCGGATTCGTAGTCCCATTCAGTATGACTAAGTGGGAGCTAGCAGCCTTAGACTTCGGTCGGAGAAAGAGCCAACCAAGATCTTCCGTAGAGTATTGCAGGCTCGTTGGAATGGGTTTTCAAAACGTCCTAGGTCCGCCGTGTAATGTTCGCATTTGTTCTTCGCCTAATGTGTCAAATTCTACCTGGGACCTAGCAGCTCAAACTCCTCGCCGCTCTTGGCAACACGCCAGAGCCGGATGGGGCCTTCTTCGCTAGCTGTAACCATGCCAGCCTCGATGGAGGCAATACCCTCCAGTTCCTCGCCGGCATCAATCGTGGCCATTTCTTCTCCGCTGTCAGCGTGCCACAGAATGATCTTTACACCGGCTGTTGCGGCGACGGTTTTCTCGTCCAACGAATATGCGATGTCGGAGACTGAATGGCCAGCACCCAATACAGTGGGCTTCAAATCGTCATTTACGGAATGTGCGACGTCCCAAACCCGCGCATTGCTGGAAAAATCTCCTACAGCAAGCCATCGGCCGCTTGGCGAGAAACAAAGGCAGCGAACGGAGTCTGGCTGCGAAATGGTACGTAGAAACTCGACTCGTTTGTCGCGTACCCGATAGATATGTACCTCCGTTTCGCGTTGCCGAACTCCTCCGCCAACTGCCAGCAAGCCGTCTCGTGAGGCAGCAATCGATTGCAATGGCACCCCGGCGGAAACGGTAGTTCTATGGATTTCTTTTCGAGTCCGCCAATCCCAAAGGCCCCAGTCGCCAGTGTCGTAACAGACCGCAAGAACATTGTCATTCGGCAGAAACACGATGGAGCGCACAGCGGATGATTGAACCGCACGGAAGCTGTAGCCTGTAGCGTTGGACCGGACCTTCTCGGGAGCTAACTTCGCTGCCGCCGGCCTGCGTAGTTCTTCGTAGAACTGCACCTTTACTGAATCGCGATCAGGTTTTCTACAGTCCTGAAATAAAGAACACCGTCTGCTATCGCCGGAGTCGCAAAGCACGGCCCATCCATTCGATTCTTCGCTACGATTTCGAATTCAGGCCCAGCCTTGAGTACATAAACCTTGCCGTTCTCCGAAGCGCAATAGATTTTCCCATCCGCTGCAACCAGAGACGAAATGATGCTGGCTCCTGTCTCAAGCCGTTTTTCATAGACCTTGTCACCCGTTTTCGCGTGAAAGCAACGCACGACGCCGTTGGTGTTCCCTAGGTACAAGTAGTCGCCGTAAACGATCGGTGTCGACATGTAAGATCCACCCCGACGAGTACTCCACAGAATCGAGTCATTTGAACCAGTTTCTTTCGGAGGTGTAATATCCCCTTCGGCGTCAGGATTCACCACAAAGATTGGTGATTCCGCTCCATGCGCATTCGTGATGTAGATCCAGCCGTTCGCAGCGAAGGGAGTTGGCACGGGATTGTCCCCACCACCGCGAATCCGCCATAACTCTTCGCCCGAATTGAAGTCGTAGGCTACGATCCACGGCCAACCATTGACAACAACTTGTGTTCTGAGTGACGCGGCATGAACCAGGGGCGTTCCCCAACTCCGTTCGCAGATATCTTGACGTGATCTTCGCCAAATCTCTTGTCCATCAGAAAGGCTGAGACAGGCGACGAAGGGATTCTCCGGGTCATCGCAGACAATGGCGATTCGGTCCTTATGAATCGCTGGTGAACTTGCAAACCCCCAGCCGATTCCGTATTTGCTGATGTTGATCACGCCCAAGTCTTGTGACCACTTCAGGTTTCCATCCAGATCGTAGCAGTGAATCCCCTCCGACCCGAAAAAGGCGACTAGGTTGTCGCCGCTGATGGCAACGGTCGCATTGGCATGGGTCGCTTTTTCATGGCGTGTCGCTTGGGGAACCCCTTGTTTGGCGACGCGCCGCCAGATTTCGTCGCCTGTCAAACGGTTGTAGCAAAGCACCATCCAACTCTGCTCTCCTTGGTCGTCAGCCGCATTGGGCTGACCTCCACGGCCAACTTTGAGCGGTGCACTGCCTTGCTTTGCGACCGCCGTTGCGAGAAAGATTCTATCCCCGCGAATCACCGGGCTAGAGTGCCCCAAGCCCGGAACTCTGGTGGACCACAAAACGCCTTCTTGCTCTCGTGAGGATGGATCCGCGTTCCACTCTGCCCGAGTGGCGAAACCGTTGGCAACTCCTTGGGCTTGATGCCCGCGAAACGATTCCCAGTCGCCTGAACCCTCGCTGGGCTCGCGCGACGTGGTCGAACTGGATTGAGAGCTCGCCGAGTTTGGCTCTTCCGTGCTAGGTCTTGGAATGTTCGGGGTGGGACGATTCAAGTAGACGAAGTTCATCGCTCCTGAGTTCGCGACGACGATATCCTCAAATCCGTCGCCGTCGAGGTCACCGGTGTCCAGCCCGTAGGTCGCATGTGCCGCGTCGCCAAAACGAACTTCGTCGTAGCCCAGGCCATCACCTCGATTGAAGTAAACGGCGTTTTCTTGACCTACATTGCCAATGACCAAATCCTGATCCTGATCGTTGTCCAAGTCGGCAATCGCAAGCGCGTAGGAATTGCTGTCCTGCCTGCCAAAGGCAACGCTGGCCGAAATGCCTCCTTGCCCGTCAGACAAGTAGATCTGGTTTGAACTGCCTACATTCGCGGCCACGATGTCTGGATACGAATCTCCATTGAGATCAACCACGGAGACGGCGCGAGTTTGCTCGTCTGGTTCGCCAAATTGGATTTCCTCGGCAAAGTTCATGTCCCCATCATTCAATAGAATCGAATTCCTCTGCTTGTCTCTATTTGCCTGGACTAGATCGAGATGCCCGTCGCCATTCCAATCGACGACAGCAACATCGATCGTAGAACTAATCTTTGCACCAAATACGCTACTCGGTTCAAAGCATCCTCGGCCATCGTTTAGAAAGATCTGGTTCTGTCTCCCGCGACAGGTCGTCAACACATCTAAATCGCCATCGCGATCCATGTCTGCCAGTGTCAAACTTCGAACACTTGAGATCCCACCGAAGATCGAGCTTTGTCGGAATTGCCCCTTGCCATCGTTAAGCATGATGCGATTGGGAGCCATGTCATTTCCCACCGCAAGATCCAAGTCCCCATCAACGTCTAGATCACCTGGTTCGGCCGCGTAGCTACTGCGGCGGTCTTCACCGAGGTCACGTTGAATCGAAAAACGTGCCCTCCCCTGATTTAGAAAGACGGTGTTTTGGCCTGGCCAATGCCGCCCATTGGCGACAACAACGTCGAGAGTCCCATTGCGATCCAAATCAGCAACACGGACCGAAGCGCTCCGCTCCGATGCATCGCCGAGCGTTAGCCGAGAACTTGTTACAAATCGGCGAGTATCTTCGCAAAGAGCGTTACTTGCCGAGAGTACAAAAACGCCAGCTAGAAACAAACAAGTCCGCATAGATATTCTCACACAACCCGAAACCTCAACTTCAACGAGACGTCCATTTTAGAACACTCGCCAACGTTTTGTGTGAGTAGCGGATCTGTTGGCAGTACCAAGCATCCCCTTCAACTTCCTGGCGATGGAGCCCAATCTATTTCGAAAACGCTCGATCTCTACACCATGAAGTCACACCGAAGCAAGTTGCTGGTTGAAATTCCGACCAGCTTCGCGACAGAGGCCGATGCAACCTGTGCGAGATTGTGGTCTCTCGAACGTGCGTAGGTCGGAGGCACGACGGACAGCGTACTAGACCTTCAAGTCATCGTGCTGTGCCTCTTAGAGCTAACCTGCAAGCGCTCTTCGAACAGAACTCAAATCCGCGGTCATTGGACAATCCGCCAGCTCGATGCGTCGGTGATTCGCCGCGCCGTGAGACGCACGCCAGAAACACCCCTCCCAGAAACGCTCAATACACTGATCCTGCCTGTTCGCCATCCGCGCGATAGGCTCACTCAACACTCGCATGAACAATGAGATATCCGACATGCCTTGTGAATCTCGATCAAGCGCTCGGCTTCAACCACCAACGACTAAATGTCGCTCGTTACCGGTGCGACACGGGGTTCTCCCAAGAATCGGCGCGAAAAAGCGTTGAGTTAAAGTTATGCCAACTCATTCTCAGCTGAATCACATTCCGCCAGAAACGCACACGTTACACAATGTTGCAGTCAATACACAATTGCCACTTTATCCGGCCCAACACTGCCCCCTCAGCGGTCTTCCTATTGCCCAATCTTCTCGGGTGTTGCCGTACACGGCCCCAAACCGTCAATTGCAAGCAAGGTCAGATGGCAACTCTCATCAATTCTTCGTGGATTTGTACACATCTCAATCTCATCGTCGATCGACAATACTGAATATTCGTTCGCGCATATGCAATAAACGTTAGAAGGAAGTTGGCAAACCAGGAAGAGATTCTGATAGCTGGTCTTCGTAGGTGGAGAACTCAAATAGCAACTCACTGAGCCTGGCTTTCGAACTTGCCAATTCGTTTTCGATCCTTGTCCTTAGATTGTCTGAGATCTCCCTCGCTCGCCTAAACTTTTCGAATTGTGTGTTAGTTAAGAGGTCGAGTGCGTCAGTTTGTCTGATACGTTCCGCCTCCGAAATATCTGTCCACGCAGACGCAAGCGCTGCACATGCAGATACAACACATGACAATGGGCCAAAAGCACATGCGGCGCCTGCACCAGCGAATGCGCCACTCGTCCTAGCAGAAGGGCCTGAAATCTGATCGTACTTATTCTTTACCAATAGTTGATTCAAGTTGCGTTGCAGGAGATCCAAACGTTTTCCTGCGTCTCGGAGATTAGATAAATGCTGATGTTCTGCTCGTATCTTCGCGGAAAGGGCTTCTGCCCGTTCACGAGCGATATTAGTTGATCTGCTTGATGTGCCGGTTGAATCGACACGTTGATGCGGCTGGTTCAAGACAAACCGTGAAAGATTATGGTCTCTTCCTCGGTACCCAATCGGATCTTCGCTCAGAAACGTTCCAATCCCTGGGTCGTAAGTGCGCGACCGGAAGTGGTACAGATTCAATTCCGAGTCAAACTCCCTTCCCCAACCCAGGAAGCGTGTATTGATTTCTCCCACGCTCAATAAGTCGCCATAAGAGTCGTAAGTGAATCGGCTTATGCTCTCTGTGGCGTATAGAGCGCGCGTCGTGCCTAGATGATCTACGAGAAACCATTGAGCCTCAGATTGGGCAAGCCCTTGCGCAAGGACCTGATCCACCTCAGAACCATTCAGGTTCCGCAAAGTCTGCCTGAGCTGTAAAACTCCGGCACCATCAGGATCTGCGAATTCGATAAGTACCTGCTCGCGGTCGTAAAAGAAATGCAAAACGGTGTCATCTGTTGGATCTTTCGGAGTTAGGTCAACCGTCTTGGTTAGCCGTCGTCCGAATACGTCAAAGCTGAATTCAACCCTTTGGAGTATCGCACCTTCGGCTACGAAGTCAGTTACCCTATTAAGCCGGTTTCGATGGTCCCATTCGAATTCGCGATAGTCCCCTGTGGCAATCTCGGTGCGGAGGATCATGTTGCCTTCGGCGTCGTACTCGTAGTTGTACGTTCCATCAGAGAGAAGGCGGTTGGCAGGACCAGGCAAGTAGCCCTCGCCGTGTAGATGCGACTGGAGGCGATTGCCGTTGGCGTCGTAAGTGTAGGACTCGTTGCCGCGGATGTCAGTATTGCTGCGGTCGGCACCAGTCAACTGGTCGCGGTCGTCGTAGCTGTAGGTGGTCAGTCCGTCTATGTCGTTGATGGTACTGATGCGACTGTCGCTGTCGTATGTGTATTCGTAGAAGGCGATGTCTTCGGTGCTATTGCGATGCCGCAGATCGATAAGACGATTGAGTTCATCATATTGATAGGTTGTCTGCGCCACAGATTGCGTGCCAGCCAGATCCGAGTAGCGGTCGATGGACGTGTATTGACCAATGTCGTTGTAGGAGAAATCAACTCGCTTCTCACTGACGTCGTTTCCGTCCTGAGAAATACGCACGGTTCGATTCAGGGCATCGTAGGCGTAGGTGGTCAACGCTCCAGCAGTCCCCTCGATGGTGTCACCGACGCTCAAGACGTTGCCGACGCCATCGTAACTGTACGCCAGTTCGACCTCGGGAGCGCCAGGTGTGCCAGCATTACTGGTACGGACCACTCTATCCCGCTCGTCGTATTCGTAGGCGAGTTGACTGAAGAGATCGTCAATGGCGGTGAGATTACTGGCCTTGTCGTAAACGTAGTTGATCCGATTGACTTCAACATCATTCTCGTCGAGCCAGGTTTCTGTGCGCATCCGATTCAGATCGTCGTATTCGAAATTTGTCCTCCGGCCCAGTCGATCTAGCTTCGAGATCAAGTCATCGGCTTGATTGTAGGTATAGAAGCTCGAATTCCCCAAAGGATCGATCTCTTCGATCGCGCGATCTCGATAGTCGTAAACGTAGCTGGTGACGTTGTCGACCGGATCCGTCAGACTGGTGAGATTGTTGTTCAGGTCATAGCTAAACCTTGTCTTGCCACCATCGGGATCAATCGACTCAAAGGTTCGGTCTCGCGCGTCAAAAAGGCTGTCGGTTGCGTGCCCAAGCGGATCAATACTTCGCAGTACATTACCGTTGCGATCGTATTCGTAGCGTGACACATTTCCTTGTTCATCGGTCATGCTCAGAACGCGATCCATCGGGTCGTATGTAGTTTCGACAATGCTGCCCTGTGCATCGGTGCTGCGGACCAGGTTGCCCGCGGGGTCGTATTCGAATGTTGAAACTGGTGAGCTCAGCGTACCAGGCCCATCCGGATCCGCCTCGATGACTTTCGTCAGTCTATTCATCGAATCGAATTCAAATTCGCTTCGGTTTCCGTTCTCATCGACCGTGGCGCTCAAATTGCCTGCACTGTCATATTCATACATCTGGCCAGCCTCGACCCCACTGCCGACGGCGTAAGTGACACTGGCCAGGCGCCCCAGTGCATCGTATGTAAAGTTCGTTTGACGGCCTAAGGGATCGACAATTGAGGCAATCTGCCCCTGGGCCGTGTAACTCATCATCGCGACGACGTCGTCCGTTTCTCCGCTGGAACGATCGTCGGTACCGACTATCTGGCGCACCTCCGTTGTGTTCCCATTCGCCGCATCAATTTCAAAGAGCGTTCGCCTTCCAACCTCGTCGGTCAGACTCGTTAGTTGATTGAAGACCGGATCGTAGCTCATGGCTACGCTGCCGAAAAAGTCGGCTTGACGCTCAAACACATAGGTCACGTTGTGTACATGATCAGAAACGGCTAGCCGAGAACCATCGGCTGAGATGTCGAGTCCCGTCAGGCTCTGGCAAAAGCGGTACTCATTCCCAGCGATTGCATCTGCACACGTCCGGCTGCTTTGGTTATTTGCAAAGGTTGCAATCATTTCTTCTTGCGTGGACAGGCCGTGAATTAGGACTCGTGTCGTGCCGCTTTCGGGATCGACACTAAGCACTTGGCCTTTGTGCTGGTCGAGCACGAGGAGATTGGACGTGATGGGATCAAACGTGATTGCTACCGGCTCTTCGATTGGCTGACTCGTGACAAGTTCCTCAAGTGATCCATCTTCGAAAAGCCTGTAAATCGCCCCTCTTCGGAAAACACCGCCTGAACTACCTCCCGGGTTCAAGTTACCCGTGTCGACCAAGTAAATCGCACCGGGTGTTATCGTAATGTCTACGGCGTCTAGAAGTGTTCGGTCGTCTGCATGAAGTTTGGTGCCCAAATCACCTTGTGTCGTGTCGAATGTCCAGACTTCGTCATCGTCGACATCATCGACACCACGGGAAACAGCCAGTAGTTGCCCCGGAGTCAGGAAGCCTGCATTGCGATCTTGCGTGGCAATATCCATGCCCATGAAATGGTCGCCATTGCGAGGACCGTTGATTCTAAAGTTCCAATCGGTTGTCCCCGAGCCCGGAATAGTGCGTAAGAGGGTGTCTGCGACCACGTGAAAGAAGGCACCGTCAGCTGGATTGACGACGAGAGCATCCGCACCCGTGAGTGTATTCCCCACCTCAGTTTCTGATCCATCAGGCTCCAGACGCAGGATAATGGGCAGGCCGTTGTTCGCTACTCCTGATCTCGCAATGCGGTATAGGCCGCCGTCGAACTCGCTGAAATGAGCCCCCGTCGTATAACGTGGTCTCGAAGGAGTGGGGTCTTGAAGATACTCTTGCGAGACCGCCCAATTCGGATGTACCGCAAGTTGCGTTTTCGCTCCGTCGAAAGTTTCCATCACGGAGAGATCGACGACATTTCCGTTGTCGTCATAAGTGTGCAAGGTGGTCGCAACGCCACGACCATCCTGGACGAATTCAACTCTGTTATTTTCGTTTCGGCTGATGAGACTCACACTGCCAACGTCATCAATGATCTCAACAGCTTGCCCCAGACGATCTATCTGCATCATCGTTGTGTTGCCGTTGGCATCACGGATCTTTGCGATGGACGATGAAAATTCGAAGATGTCCCTTGGCGCGATTGACCATCCGGCAGGGGAAACGATGTAACCTTGGCCGACAATCTCGAATTGCTTCTGGACAGGCGTAAACTCAAGTTCGGTTCCGTCTTTTCGGTTAACGGACGTCACTCTTCCATAGTTGTCATAGTTCGCTGTCTCTTGGAATCCACGCTTCGTAGTCTCACCAATCATTCGATTGACGCCGTCGTACTGAAATTGACGCCGTGAGCCATCTGGATCCGTAATCGAAACCAAGTTACCGTCCGTGTCGTGTTCGAATTCGGTGACACGTCCCGCAGGATCGATAATCTGTTGCAAGTACCCATTTGTATAGGTCAAGTTGGTCTCTAGACCAACGGGGTCAACAACTTGCAGTAGACTGCCTGCGGAGTCATAAATGTAGGCGGTTGTATTCCCGTTTCGATCTTGCATTTCGACCAACCTTCCATCGCGGTCGAATACGTAGCGTGATTGATCCTTCATGATCCGTTCGTAGCCGCCCGAGGAATGCCGACGCAGCGTCGAGTCGTCAGTTGCAGGAGATTGAATCCCTGAGGCGGAAATTTGGAAAACTAACTCGGTTCCGCCACCATCGAGCAATACAATCCGGTCACCGGTTTCAATGAGGCTTTGAATTCCTCGGAAGCCCCATCCTGCACCTAGAGAACTGGTGCGCGAATTGATGTGTATAAAGTCCCATTCACTAGTTTGGGCTGGGCCGCCGAAAACTTCATCTCCGACGTAAGTATTTACCCCGACACTAAGTCTCGCGCGATAGCCGGAGCTCTCCCAGCTAGATGAATTTACACGTACAGTGTGTGAAAATGACCTCGTACTTGCTGCAAAACCCACTGGGATAATGCCTCTATTGGCCCGCGTTAGCCTTACGACTTGATCTATCTCCTTCGACGTAATGACTTGATTTCCGTTGAGAATTTCAAGTGTACCCTCGACCTTGTTCTCAACGGGTAGTCCGTTTGTTCTCACAAGTGTCGCAGGGCTTTCCGTTCCAGGTTCAGGCGAAGGAAATCGAAATGAAAACCCGCGACCCTTGGCTAATCGCCCCGAGTCGTACACCAGTTGCATTCCGCGCGTAGCCCCAAGTGAGCTGTAAGACACGGTGTCATGCGTTTCCACAAGCGCGCCAGAATGGAGAAGGACTTCAGAATTTGACTCTGCCGATTTCTCGCCATTCGCTTCACAGGTGCAGCCCAGTTTTTGGTTTGAGGGTTCTGTCAGCAGGCGTTCGACAGCACGCAAGAAGAAGTGCCAACTGCTTGTGCGAACCCCGCCTTCAATTGTCACCACTCTGTTGTTTGTCACCTGGCCGCGACCGACAATTTCGAACTGTCCAGTGATGGGATCGATGGACCACAAATCCATGATGACACCGTTTGCATGCCCGCCCCGATTCGGCAGAGTTAGCGGAGCTGGAGTTGTAAACACCATTTCACTCGGCTGGATCGTCACAACTGCATCAGGCATGAAACCGTCTGGCAGGGCCGCCGGGGTCAAGTCGCGAGGTACTTCGGTGATGCTTAGTTCGCCGTTGAACAAGTTTCCGTCGCGGTCGCGAAGACTTCTTCGAGCAATCCTGAGATCTGCCATTTCCCCCGGGGCGATTTCTTGCCTGATAGACGTCTCAGAATTCGAATTAACCTGCGTCCCGGAATTCAGCGGCGGGAGATAAATCGGACGCTCGACGACATTATTCACATCCGGAAAAACTGGTTGTTCAAACAGAAGCGGCAGCTTTTCGGCCACAAAGGGGTACTGCGTTTCGCTGTTTGGTATCTCATTCCCAAAGACCTTGAGAGTGTCGTCAGCTCCGCCGGGTGTGAGCGAAATGTCGTGATCGAGAAATTGCCCCCAGTAGACTAGAAAGCCACTTGCTCCAAGGCTGTTGGGTTGGTCAGAGTCCTGATCATGCACTCGATTGCTGATCGCTCGGGCGTTCGGCCGGTCGATTCCCGCTGGCTCTGAAATCCGATCGCTGTACTCACGCGTGAAATTCTCGAGCAAGTTTGTACCCTCTTGTCCAAGAGAGGGATTCTGTAGGTTGTTTTGCGAACCATTGATGCTTCGGTAATCGTCGTTCGCGCCATTGGCTGCGGCGCCGCCTGATCCCGGCGCTACCGGAGCATTCCCGGGAACGAAGGCAGACGCGGGAAGCCCTGATAGTGAAGTGTTTCTCTCGATGATCTTCGAAAGCGTAGTTTCACGTATCAGCTGTAAATCGCTCTCACGGAATTGCGAGTTTTCGTACCAGAATCTGTCTGCATTTCGCAGTCGAACAAACTGATCAACCAAAATGGCTTGAAAGAGTGGGCCGACCATCGAACCGGACACATGATCTTCGGCGATACCGCCCACCCATACGTCTATGTCCTCGACGCTCTCATATGCTGAACGAAGCTTCGCCTGAGCAGTTTCGTCACTAGTGATATCCGCAAAAGTAGCTGCAGGCTCTAATCCAAAATCGATTCGCGCTTGGTTGTAACTCGGCAGGCCTAAATCTCTTCCTCTCTGGATGTTGATCGCAGCCAGGTCCATACCTCCGGATCCCGGTGGTCCGAAGAGGAAGTTGCGGACCGCGTCAATCACATGAAGATCCGCTTCCTGAGCGACTGCGTCATAGAGTCCTCGAAGGTAGGGCTCAATTCCGTCTGCTTTCACCGGATCGGGCGTAAAGAAAGCTTGAGCGAGTGAAAGATGTCCTCCACTAAGCGGCGCACCATCTTGATCCAGCCTCAGTATTTCATCAAATACTTGGGTGTGCCCGAGACGAAACGCGGCCACCGAGAAAAGCGCACCAATGCTGGGGTCCAGCTCCGGATCATATCCGCTGTATGCGGGAATGACGCCTTCGCCAAGCATCGTGGGAAGATACTCTTGGTACGTGATGTGCTGAATCATCGCGCCCACAAGTTTTCGTGCCTGTTGGTATATCGCTTCGTCGTTGAGGGTTGGATCTCTGGTGGCTATCTCATCTGCTAGTCGATTGTGCTCTCGCACCAACAATGTGTGCAGAGATAGCAGCAGCACGTTTTCGTTTACGCGAATATCTCCGGCCACAAAGAGTTCATTGGGGGCAAAGCGACCCGCATTGTCATTCTCAAGAGCCCCTTCCGGAAATGTCAACAAGTCATTGAGCGGGAGCAAGTCTGACGTACTAGTTTTGAGTCTGCCACCAACTAAGGTGCGAAGTGCAATTGCTCGTTCGTCGTCGCTCCCATAAACCATGCTGGCATCGATAAAGCTCGTCACGAGGTTGGGATGTTGACGCGGATTCTGTTCGTCCGTCCCAGTTGTCACGTCATGTCTCGCACGGCGAACTGGAATCGCTTGAGTTCCAGTGCCAAACGGGTCGAGTTCTGGATCCCCTACGGGGACTTCGATTGAGAAGACTTCTGTTGGGGCAACGAAAGACGGCAGCTGAACCTGAAAGAATCCATCGGAGTCTGTGATGCCATTGAAACCGGCAACCTCAACTGGCACTCCCACAAGCGGTGTTAGATCCGTGCTGAGAACCTGGCCACTGACGCGTGTCGTCTTCTCATTGCCTGCCAGAACCTCAAGTGTAAATATCTGTTCTTCGGATGCGACACCGTCTGTCACGTATACCAGATACTCGTGAACTCCGATGTCGTTTGGGCTCGGGAAGAACTCAAGCAAACCGTCTGCCGAGATTCGTGCGGCAAGTCCTGGCTGTTCGGTCTCGCCAATCTGATCAAGCGACAAATTGATAGTGTCTTGATCAGGGTCCGTCGCAGTTACTTGATAGCTGAGCTGACTCCCTGGTTTTACCGTGAGATCGGGGATGAGATCGATCAACGGAGCGCGGTTTGGTGAGCCAACGAGAAATGTTGGATTCAGCCCAAGCGTAAGACTGGCAGGATTGTCGATCGCCATTTGGATCAACTGACTGGACTCGCCTTTTGATAAGCCACCTGATGGGATGACCTCGCGGAATGAAATGAATGGGATTTGTTCCGCAGTTACTCCTGAAGCATTGGAAACTGCTACTTCCTCTGGCAAACCTTCTAGGAGCATTACCACATCCCGGCCGAGTCCAGCTGAGTTTGCGGTCAGGCTAATATCAATCAGATGAGTACCGGATTCCGGATCGTACGTTGAACGATGCAGACGAGGCGTGAAGTCGCTTGACGGCGATAGACCAGAAGTTTCAATAGATAGCCCTGGCAAAAACTTCGCCACGGGCGCCGACCCCACTGAAATCCTTGGGCTCGTCGATGTGCTCTCTACAAGATTTAGTAGTAC
>DNPC01000673.1:0-3982 GCA_003501565.1 Planctomycetaceae bacterium
TCTGCGAGGTCCAACATCTCACGTACACTCTCAATCCAGTCGATAAGCTCTCTCCATGCATCACCCGGCAAATCGAGACGTTTGGACAGTCCGATTCTGTCGCCGGATGATGGTAGCCAGACGATCTTGGCAGCCCGGTGGAATGCCTCCTCCGAAGCAAACTCAGATAGGTCAGCGACGGGTCGCTTAGCTTCTTTTGTCCGTGTTTTTTCGTTCGTACGGCGATTGAGCAAGGTAGCTAACACCAGCACAGCCAAACTTAAGTCCTCCTGCTCGGGCTCGACCTCCGGTGCTGGTATCCACACAATGCGAACCGTGCTACCTGGAGCATACCGCCCCGGCTCAATGCTGTACCGCAGATCAGCAGCGAACGCCAGCCGCGAGAGCAGATACCGGTCGTGCTCGGTCAACCCGTCCGGTTCCCAAACCCACGCACCGTCACGACGGCGTACGAACGGACGCTCGATCAGGTGACTGCCTCGATTGCTGAGTATCTCACGCACGATGTCGAGCGGCTCACCCCGGTAGTCGTGTCGCCCCTCGCGTCGTCCGCGAGCCAACCGCCGACGCAGCCACCCTGGATAGCTGTCGTCGGTCGCCTGGGCATAGTAACCATCGAGGTGGGCTCTGATTGCCGCTTGCTCAGCTGGATTCATTGCTTGCCTTTTGTTGCTCAACGAATTGTTCGACGTTGAAGTCTGCCAGCGAAACAAATAGCGAATCATGCACGTAAGCGTAGCCGTACAGCAGAGCATTGACATGCACCGCAACCTCCAGCTGACGACGGGGTGGCTCAGCATAGAGGTCCCAGTCGTCGATCAGGGGCCGACCGTACATATACAGCACACCCTGTCGGATTTCGGCCTTGGTAATTTGTTCGTCGGACAACACGTCGAGGTCGTCTGGCAGTCTGTCCTGGATGTCCCGTAGGACAGCAAGCAATCTACCCTGCATTGGAGATTGGTCTAGTTCTGAGGTCGTTGCGATTCGCTTCGCCTCTTTAATTTCTACCAAAGCCTCCGACAGCGAAAGTGCAGCCCTTGCGAACTGCATTGCTTGCTCGCCTGAGGCAGCTTGCCCGGCCCGGCGAATTAGGTCGTGGACCTCGTTGGCGATTCCGTTTTCGTACTCGTTATGCATCGTTAAGTTCTCCAAAGTTAAAAGTCCCCAGACTGGCAACGTGCCAGCCTGAGTCCCGGTGTTGGGTTTTGTGCTTATACGGGATCACTCCGCTAGATAATCCCTGCTAAACCGGGATCGGTTGCGTTTGTTGGGTGGTTTTGGCGGAGAGAATTGTTGGGCGACAAGAAAGGCACCAAGATCACTGGCGAGGATTCGCCAACGTGGACGCTGAGCGTTGGGCTTAGCGTTAATATTCGATGCCTTCAGCTTTCCCTGCCGGATGAGGTCGAGGACATACTCTTCGTTGGTGCGGAGCGTCTCCGCCGCCTCCTTAACCGTAATTAGGTGATCCTCGTAGAGTGTCTTGAGCATTTCGCTGCCTCACGTGTGCGTTTTGATGTGTCGTGAGACAAAGCCTATGCGGGACTCAACTTGAATCAGAGGCGTACCAGCGATTTGGTATGGAAATTGTCCTATTCCCAGGGAAAAACAGCCCGTACCAATTCAATTTGGTACGGGCTGTGGTACGGCAGGATCTGGCTATTCAGACTTTTTTACGCTCAATGCGGCGTTTGATTTGCTCAATGGCTTTGTCTCGGGGGTCACTCTCGTGGCTGAACTTTTCTAGTTTGGCGGCTTGTGACTTCCCATCCAATGCGGCGAACAATGCCCGAGCGATATCACGCCGTGTCGCGTTGGGATGCTTAGTCCTATAGTCGCGTGCGAACAGCACGTCAGGATCTTCTTGCTCGGCCTGCACGGGTCGCAATTGAGCTGTAGATTCCGACAAATGCACCTCGTCTCCACGTGTTGGTTGCTCCTTTTCCAACAAAGATCTCACGGCATAACCCATTCGGCATGCAAGTTGAAACACGGCTTGCCAATCTAGCGTCCCTAGATACTGCTCCAGTTCAATTATTTGTTCAGCATAACCCCTGAGCGTCTGGCAATCACTGAGTAACAACTCAGCTGCGTATTCGATACACTGTTTCGCCGCACGAAGTTCGTCGGGTTTACGCCCGACGCGTGCCGTGAAGTGATCCTGCGAGCGGAGGTCCGAATTCGCCAGCTCGATCTCCTCCAGCTTTTCGGACAAATTGAGTAGCTTTGTGTACTCATCATCCGAGATCAAACTCAGCCCTTTATCGAGAACGTATTCGAGTCTGCGACGAGCTAACTTGGTCGCAGCATTCAGTTGCTCTGGACTATCGGCATGCTCCTGCAATCGCCAGACGTCACTAGCAACGCTGACTATCGAAGAGTAACCGCAACTCAACAGCTCCCCTGCGAGGTCGACAGCCTCACTGTAAGCCGCATCTACGTCGACAACGCGTCGGTATCTCAATTCAAATTCTGCACAAAGCAAACCTTGAGGGTCCTGTTCCCGTGTCGAAGTTCCAATTTCAACTTCTCTCAAGTGACCGAGCAGCTCAGAGGCTAATTCGGAGACTCTCATATATCGCCTCCCAACCACTCGCGTACGCAGTCGACTACACCACGCAGTCGGTAGTCAGGCAGCAAACCTTGTCGGTATCGTGCAGGCATGTTGGATTCACTGGGTGTGTGTCCCATAATGGCGTCGATCGCCGGTTGATCGACTGTGCTGCTTGCCACGGTTTCAAACGTCCGCCTCAGATCATAAAAAGTTCGGGCCGGATTAACGCCAGCACTATTGCGAGTCGTCACAAACTCACCAGTTACGCGACCTCCAGTCTTCTTGGGTGATATGTAGTGTTTGCCTCTTAGGCCGATGAAACAGAGTGAATCTTCACCTTTACTGTTTGCGTGCTCGATTGCCTTGCTGATAGCTAGTTCCGTTTCAGGCCACAAAGGGACCCGGCGTTGAACAGAAGTCTTCACGCGAGCCCAAGTTAGCCAACCATCTCGGATCGCTGTTCGCGGAAGAGCGGCACAGTCTTCGTTACCAAAGCCAGCTTGTAGGCCAAGCAGGATCATTGCCCGCATGTTGACCTTTGCCGCAGCTAGCAAAGCGTGGATTTCTGACGGGCTGAAGCTTTGGTCACCTTTGGCGGCTCGGAGCTTTCGGAACGCTGCTGCTGAGGGCTTACGGAAGGATCGACCAAAATTCGGTGGAGTATCAGTGATCGCATCTTCATGAGCAGTGGTGAAGATGCTCCTTATCTGACCAATTCGCTTTGATTGGCCGTTGATGTTGTATCGCCTAGCTAGTGCAAGCCGTATCGATTCGAATCGCTGCGGACCACACAACTTCGCTGGGAGGGTCTTGCCGACTTCACCTACCAAGAACTCACATGTGGCTTTGTACTCGTCCCACGTGCCTTGAGTGAGCTCCCCTAACTTGAGAAGCGTCTCCTTATGACTTAGCCAGTGGTTGCACAAATCGTAAACGGTGATCGAAGCTGCCCCCGCATGCCGATTCATCGGGTCGTAAACGGGAGGTTCGCGGTCGGAATCTAAATACTGTTTGTCATGCCGCCACTTCTCAATTGAGAAGGTGGCATCGGGATCAGCATCGCATCGGTAGAAGTAGTAGAAGCGGCCTTTGTATTTTTTGTACCAATAGCCTCTAGGGTGTCGTCCTAGCTCTGGTCGCTTCCGGGTTGTAGACTGGGCCATGTGCAATCAATCCTGCCAAGGAGGAAGTTGTACCGACTGACGCTCGCTGCAACGAGCGTCAGTCCCTTATTACCCAAAGTTGTACACTATAGTTGTACAATCACAATCAGAAACAAGTCGAGCCGCGAGCAAACCCCATAAAACATTGGGTGAAACGCACGTAGGAGAGGGGTAACGCGATGGCCAGCGATACCATCAGGTAGGAGTTTGCTACTTGAAGCAAACCGGGCATCCAGTTGATGTCTTCGGAGGTTCGAATCCT
>DNPC01000673.1:4047-4931 GCA_003501565.1 Planctomycetaceae bacterium
GTCTTCGGAGGTTCGAATCCTCCCTCAGCTACAATCTGCCGTAAAGCGATCAACAGGTGCAAGATAATCTGCTTGGTGGATAGGGCACACGCGGCAAAAACGACGGAAGCCTGCAGCGGAGTGGTGCCACCGGTTGTCTATGGCCGTATGGTCACTAGTTTTGCTATCGAAGCGCTGCGTCAAGTGATGGGTCTTCGATGTGCAAGATCGCCCGAGCACCGGACGGAATCTGAGCATAGATCGTCACGCTTTTTAGTTCTTGACGATCGGGCGGATAGAACTGATTGCCTTTGGTGTGGAAGAACTTAAGAGGGACGTGCACCTCTTTGCCTGGAGGCACCGGATCGGGGTCAAAGAAATGGAACTGGTCGTTGATTGACATGTTCAATTCTCGCCACTCATCCTGGGTCGGATTCGTCAGAACAAGACAGGGCACAACTCGTGCGTTGGGATCTGCTTCGCTCGGCCAAGCACGCGGAGCTATCGCGACGTCCGCGTCCAGCACTGGGTCACGGTAGTCGGGCATTTGAGTGTACAAGAATACGACCAATCCGAACGGGATCAGCGTTACGAATATCAGTGCGAGCGTAAGTTGAGCTCGGGACAGGGTTCTGCCGGGCATGTGTTTCTTAGCCGCTGGTGTTTCCGGCTTAGTTGATGCTGTTGTCGTCAAGCTTTTCTCACTTCCGCAATGCAATGAATCCTGCACAAATGGCGCAGGACAAGTATGCCAGCGATCTACTAATATTATCCCGCGACTACAAGAGGAACAGTCAGCAGAGGGGCATCTAAGATTGCGGCGGAGCGTCGCAGGCGGTCATCAGGCGCCGATAGGCCGATTCGTCGAGCCGATCGGATAGAAATTGATAGCTCAGAATATAACG
>DNPC01000670.1 GCA_003501565.1 Planctomycetaceae bacterium
AAGTGTCGCGGTTGCTGCCTCGGATGTTGCAAGACATTCAGAATCGCGGCCAGCTCGCCGCCGGGATTACCACCTACTCACCAGATCGCCCCAACCTTCTTGATACGCTCAAGGACATCGGTACGGTGGCTGAGGTGTTTCGGATGTCGCATCGCGGCAAATATAAATCACTTATGGACGAGTATGCGGGGCGGGCGGCGATCGGCCATGTTCGTTACGCTACTTGCGGCAAAGACGATCGAAACTACGCACAACCTTTCGAACGACAGCACATTCACAAACACAAATGGTTTAGCTTCGGCTTCAATGGTCAGTTGGCGAATTATGCGGAACTGCGTGCGAAATTAATGCACGAGGGTGAGCATCATTTGGCTCGCGACACTGACACTGAAATCATCATGCACGAGCTTGGCCGCGAGCTGTCTCTGGCATCACCAAGCACCGGCATTGCAGAGGTCTTCGGTAAAGTTGTTTCTCAGTTCGACGGTGCCTACAGTCTTGCGTTTCTAAACGCCAAAGGGGAAATGCTGCTGGCCCGTGACCCGCTGGGCATCAAACCGCTTTGCTACGCCATGGAAGATTCGCTTTTTGGGGCCGCTAGCGAAAGTGTCGCTCTGTTGAATCTTGGATTTAAGCCGGAGAATATCCACTCGCTCAAACCGGGGCATCTTATTGTTGTCAATGAGCATGGCATGCACATCGAACCGTTTGCGGAGTCACGCCGACTGGGGCACTGTTTCTTTGAGTGGATTTACTTTGCCAATGTGGCCAGTACGCTGGACGATCGCAGCGTATATCTTTCACGAACGCGTCTAGGTGAAGAGCTGGCACGCCTCGAAGTTGATGACGGCAGCGTCCCACTGGACAGTGACACCATCGTTGTCCCGGTTCCAGATACTAGCAAAGCCGCTGCGGACGCTATGGCATTTGAGCTGGGTATCCCAAGTCGCGAAGGACTGATTCGAAACCGTTATTCCGGGCGGACTTTCATCGAAGGTGGGCGTGCCCGCAAAGCGAAAGCGGCCAGTAAGTACACGCCACTACGTGAGGTGCTCGAAGGCAAACGCGTGTTCTTGGTCGAGGACTCGATTGTTCGTAGCACGACCATGAAAGTTCTGCTCGATCGTATTCGCGAGCTTGGCGGTGCGAAAGAAATTCACGTCCGAGTGGCTTGTCCGCCAATCGTCGCGCCGTGTTTCTACGGTATCGACATGTCGACGATCGACGAACTATTTGCTCCGAAATTCTTGGACGATGGCGTATTGACTGAGGAAAGCCAGCGTCGAATGGCCTCGACACTCGGCTGCGACTCTCTCCGTTATCTACCAATCAGCAGCATTGCTAAAGCAATTGACTTGCCTGCCACGGATCTCTGCCAGGCGTGCATTACGGGCGAATACCCGACCGAACACGGACAGCGGCTCTACAACATTGCATTGCAACAGTACACCGGTGCCGTTGAAGCTCCCAGCGAAGAAGTTCGCACCTACGAGCAATCGACGCTCTAGCGTGGAACAAACATTATCGGCAAGCCGGCGAAAAGTCCGAAATTTGTCCAGCGCCGTTATCCAGGCTGTACTTTCCGTTCGGCGCGCCCTTTGAGTCTACCTCTCGACCTTCAGTGTCCATTCCGCCATCTCACCTAGCAAGCCATTGCTGGTCAAGTCGAACATGAGCGGCGTGACCGTGACGTGCCCATCAGCCAGCATCGTCAGGTCCGTTGGATGATCCGTCCGTTGGGGCGGTGGATCATTCGTAGCCCAGTAGTAATTTCGCCCCTTGGGGTCTTGCCGCTTAATGTAGTGCTCGCCGTACCGTTCGACGCCCATTGGAACCACATGCACCTGGACATCCTGCCCGTCGCGAAAGCGTTCAACGGCAGCGGTTGGGATGTTGATGTTAAACAGCTGCGGTTCAACAGACTTCTGTTCTAAGATTTGGCGAATCAGGCCAACCGCAATCACCGCCGCAGTGTCGAAATCCGCATGTGGGTCGTACTCTAAAGAGACGGCGAAACTATTGATCCGAAAAAAGGCACCTTCGATACTCGCCGCCACGGTACCCGAATACAGTACATTAATGCCTGCATTTAGCCCTCCATTGATGCCACTAACCACGGCATCGATCGGCCCAGGTAAAAGTTCTGACACACCGAGTTTTACGCTATCGGCCGGGCTTCCTTCGACCGCGATTCCGAACAGCTCATCCCCGTTGTAGATTTCTTTGCACACCAGCGGCTCAAGGAAGGTGATCGAGTGCCCGACACCGCTTTGTTCCGTGGCTGGTGCAACCAAGTTCACGTTGCCCAGTTCGGTCAAGCCACTGCGTAATGCAGCAATGCCAGGTGCGTAGACTCCATCATCGTTCGTCAGCAAGATTTGCACTTATGACTTCCTATCGCTTAAAGACTTCGTCGGTCAAAAGCCCGGGGGCCGAGGGTAGAGTTTACGCGAGACCCGACTCAAGCTGAAGCCTGACGATTTATATCCGTGAGCCAAATGTTGACGCTGTTAGAATTCTTAACGGCGACTTAGTAGTGCTTCTCTACAGACCTGGGTTTTCGTACCACACGACATTGTTGCTCCCGCGACCAGCAACCAGTAAATCGAGATCGCCATCCCCGTTCAAATCCACCGCCCGAATGTCATACGCCTCTTGGTTGGTGCCAACCACATGAGTCTTGAAGTTGCCTTGTCCGTCATTCTCAAACCAGGCAGCCAACTTGTCTCCGAAAGCACAAGTAGCTGCATCTAAATCACCATCTTGGTCCAAGTCTACTACCGTCAGACAGTGCGGTTCTTTGATTTCCGCGTTGATTGCACGTTCTTGGAATTTTGGCGCTTCGAACCAGACAATTCCGTGCCCATGCCCACGTGCTGCAACGAAGTCGACTTTTCCATCACCGTTTACATCGGCGGGCAGAATATTGGTTGCACCTGGCTGTGCATCGGAGAGCAGATGTTTCGTCCAG
>DNPC01000569.1 GCA_003501565.1 Planctomycetaceae bacterium
CGTGGATACACATTTAGGTGGTACTCAGTGCAATATTTAAGCAGTTCAGCTACATCGCGTGAGTTGCGCGGCCGAACAACGCCGAGCGGCTGAATTTCATATACGCTTGCATCACTGGCGTACATCTGCAAATACAGTGGATCGCAGTATACGTCGCCGGACAGCAGGCCACGCAAGTCAGACTGGATTCTGATCTGTTCCGGATCCATGAAGGTGTTCTGAGTCCATTTGAGTGACTAGCTACGCGATGCGCGTGCCGGTTGGGGATTCCGTCGCGAAGTGGCTAATTGGTCTTGAGCTTCGCAATGTCTTTACAGTTCGACGTCTCCTCCTTGGCCAAGCTCTGCTAGCAACTCGCTCATTTCCGCTGCCGCGTGCATATCACCTTGGTTGCGTGCTTCGTCGATTCCATCACGCAGGAATGTGCGTGCGGCAGCCGTTTGGCCTGCTTCCGCCAGTATTTGACCACTCCGGAAAAAAGCGGGAACGTAGGGACTGCTTTGCGTGGTCAGCTGTTCAAGAAGCTCCAGTGCAGGTTCTTGCTCTCCAGCGCTCGCCTGCTCCATCGCCAATGAATATCGCAGAAAGTCGTCCTGCGGCTCATCCTGCAGCATTGCTTCGATTTTTTCGCGTCGTGAACTCAAATTACTATCCTGATTGTGAGTGCGATTGTCCGACGTTGGAAGCGAATCCCGAACCTGCGCTACGACCAACCTATTTCGAACCTCGCGTCAAGCTGACGGCTTATGTCTGTCGTTCTCTACGTTTTACACCAGTCAGAATGGGCCCAAGTCATCGTTTCTTGGCCGTCGGGACTCGAGAGAGCCCTTATCGAACGTTCTATGCTAATGGTATATATGATCGGTGGTGAAGTGTTTTCCGGCAAGCCGGACATGGGCACACGCCTCACAAATCGTTTAGCCAAGTTCAACCAAGGCGAAATCGTATGCTTTGTCAGAGTATAGGGCCGAATCGGCATTCTTCGTGCGCGCTGATTGTGAGCTTACTACGCGCCCAGCTCGCCTTAACGTCCATTGGAATTGTTTTACTGGGTGCCTGGATCGGGGTGAGTCAAACAGACGCTGGCGAGTTGTTAACCGTTGGATCAAAGGCTCCAAAACTCGATATCGAACACTGGATACAGGATGGTGGAGGCAGGTTTGAGCATGTTGCGGAGCTGAAGAAAGGGAAGGTCTACGTCATCGAGTTCTGGGCAACTTGGTGCGGTCCGTGTATCGAAGCGATGCCACACATCGCCGCGATGCAACGACATTTTGAAGAACGTAACGTGCAGTTTGTCAGCGTGTCCGACGAACCACTGAAAACGGTCGAAGCATTTCTGGACACCAAATATCGTGGGCTCCTTGCCGAGTCGGATCGTGCTTCCGGCGGAGCGGGCAACAAGGAAGCTGGCGGAGAAGGTAATGAATCTAAACTTGGAACCAGCGACTCACCCGGTGAAGCAGAACTAGCTGACGAACGCTCTACCGACGCGCAAACCACTTACCGGGATGTCACGAAGCACTATTGCTTGACGACTGATCCGGATGGCAGCACCCACGCTGCCTATGCCGGGGCCGCGATGCAGAACCAGATTCCCGTCGCCTTTATCGTTGGAAAATCCGGGTTGATTGAGTGGATCGGTCATCCCCTTGATATGCCAGGTCCCCTCAATGCCGTCGTTAGTGACCGTTGGAGTCGCGAGTACTTTGCAGCGAAGTTTAAGCCTACGCAGGTACTCAAATATGCTCGGCAAGAGTTACAGGAGCTGCTGGTAGCGGGTGATGAGAAAGCCGTGCTCAAACGCGTCGACGAACTGACGGACGAACATCCCGGCATCACGACCAGCCAATTAAAACTAAATCTGCTACTTGCACTAGGACGCGAGGAAAACACGAGGGGGTACATTGCCGAACTTCGCAAGCAATTTGACGGCAAGCCAGAGTTCGTCGCACTGTGGACCTGGATGGTCTACGATCTTGCTAAAAGCGGGCAAAGAACCGCCAAGAAATTTGTCGGTGAAGCGGAGAAGGCAGCGAACAACGCTCTGAAGCAAGCCAGCCCGAAGGTGCAGGCCGATCTCTACGATACGCTTGCTCACATCGCAGCTTTACGCGGCGAGCTACAGGCCGCGGTCGATCTTCAGACCAAGGCAGTGAAGCTCGTCGGCGACGATAAGAGGGCCTTCGTCGAAGCGTATATGAAGGAACTGCAAACCGCATTGGAGGCGATCGAAGATCAACCTCCAAAGTGAGCAAGCTGTGTTTGTGAGGTGGCTCAAGTGTGGACTTGGATGAAGCACGCCGGCGTTAGCGTATGATGTTTGGCTGCATCGGACGAGCGAGTCTGCCCATTACATCCAAGTACTTAGTAGCCTCTTCCTGAACCAGTCGCATCTCTTCATCCGCTGTGCGAACTTCTGCACGGAAGCGGTGCATGCCGCCGGTGGACGCCTTCGCCATGACCTTAAGTTCCACGGTTTGGCCCGCCTCGATGCGGTCAATTTTGTCAAAGAAAAGCTGTCCAGGCACCGTGCGGAAGGTCTTTCCAACTCCGCGGGTAGGTTCAATACCGTCAGAGAACTGAGCAATTACGGACACGCCGGTTGCTTCGCGTGAACCGCGGTTGGTCAGCTTCAGTGTGTAGGCGACCTCTTGACCAATGGGAGCCGGTGCGGGTGGATCGTTGACGATCAGAATAAGGTCCGCCACCGCGTCGACATATGTGTTGGCAACGGCCTGAGACAGAGGACTCTCGTCCTGTGAGCAGACAAGCTTGAGCAGATTGTCTCCGGCGCGACCGAAGGTAACGGCAAGCGGGATCTCAGTCTTCTGGCCAGCAGCCAAGTTTTCAACGCTCCAGCGAGCTTCATCGCCCACCCGCACAATGTTCGAAGGAGCTTGGCTCAATTCCGCCCCCGGCGGAAGCTTCAGCACGGCTTGAAACGGATCGCTGGACGTGTCACCGGTGTTTTCTATCGTGAGCGTGACCGGCGTAGCTGAGCCATGATAAACAAGGGACTGCGCGGCGATCGCGGTTTTGATTTCGGACTTCCTCACCAGAACATCGATATCAGTTTGACTGGTTAGTCCGCTTGCAGACTGCGCGCCAGCAGCGATGACGATCGTTCCCTTTTGGTTGAACGTCAATTCAACTTCGATCGACTCTTGTCCCCCGGGCGGGATGTCACCGATGGCTGACGAACTCTGGCCATATTGCTGTGCTGTCAGGGCTACCGAGACATCCTTTGCAACCGCATTGCCTGGATTGCGGACGACAAGCCGGTACATGTTCGGTTTTCCGTAGTCGACTTCCGAAGGGCCCGCCAAGGCAAGTTCGAGTCGCGGCGACTTAACTGCAAATCGCGCGAGTTCAGCGACCGGCAGAAGAGTCCATTCCATCGCGACAGCAAAATTTTTAGGGCTGGAAGCTACCAATTCAAGCGGTGCTACGGCTCTCTTGCCTGCATCGAGTTTTTCGAACGTCCAGGTCAGCATCGTTGAACCGTCTTTGGCGGTATCCAGTTCGACTGCTCCCGTCGTCGGGCCAAGTGATTTAAGCTTGACTCCGGCCGGTGCATCTAGCTGCAATAACAAGCCTGCCAGAGGAACCTCGTCGTCGTTATTGACGATAATCTCGTACTTGACAGTCTTGCCAACCGGCAGGTCCGCGGGACCTTGGAGCTGTACTTGGACACGCGGTGTAATCATCGACATCCGCGTTTGTTGAGAGCCGGAGACTGTTGGGGCAGCTGGGCGCGTGGGTGTGCTTGGAGCCGCCCCGGTGTTAGTAGGTGTGCTGGTCGCCTTGGTGGGTTGTCCCGGTGCAGTCGAGAGATAGGGAGGCAGCTCTTTTTGTGTGGGGGTGGTCGGCGCCGCATTGGTAGACGAAGGCGACATACCCTTGCTTGGAACCGCACCAGGGGCCGCTGGCAAGAGCGGTCCTAATTCCGTCGGTTGGCTTGCTGCGCCGGAAGCAACTTGTTTCTTGGCCGCATTGCTGCTGTTATACGCAGGGCTGCTACTCGACTGCGAGGGCTTGTTCAGGCTGTCGGCTGCCGAAGTGGCTGTGGGCAGGCCCGATTGCCCCGGAAGGCCCGATTGCCCCGGAAGGCTTGATTGCCTTGGTGCGGTCAGTTGGTTGTCGACCCCAGGCTGGCTCGAGAGAGCGTTGGTCGAAGGAAGTGTTGGGCTCGATGGGCGCGACGGCGTCGGTGCCTCCGGCAGCCTTGGCACGGACGGAAGATTTGTGCGTTTTACCTGCGGACCGAGCTTGGGGCCGATATCCGATTCGCCCACCGAATCGCTTAGGCTCTGGCCGTAGCGAGGCGAGGTTAAGCTTTCGCTTGACATCGAGTCACTCGTTTGCGGCGAAAGTGATGACTTGGCGTTGATGGAATCTCCGCCGCTGTTTATCGAGTCATCGACACTGAGCGTTCCAGGTGTCGGCAGAGAAACCGGGTCCGGAGCCTGTGGCAGCAGGCGACTCTCACCGCTGAGAGTTTGGTCGTTGGAGCGTGATGGAAGTGGGATTCGCGAGACGCGTGGCGCGTCGATCTGCTCATCGATTGGCTGATTTTGGGATGCCGACCCACCAGATGACGCCCATTGCGAGCGATCGGCTGACACAGATTGACTGCGAACTCGGGGGCGAATCGATTCCAGCACGTTGCGAGGAATTTCGGATTCAATGTGGACCTCTTCGCCAGCGGCTGGCTCCAGTTGGCTTGACTGAAGCGAGTTTTGGAGGTCTTCCGGACGGATTACCCGCGCAAGCTGTGGCTCTTGTGAATCAGTGGCTGGTTGATCAGTTGCTGGCGTGCGAGCCTGTTGGCGACGGAGTGCTTGTTGGCGTTCGACCCACGGACTGGCATGCGTCCGCTGGAGGGTGGACCGGCC
>DNPC01000330.1 GCA_003501565.1 Planctomycetaceae bacterium
CGCGGTGCTGGACTGAAGCTCAAGTCGGCCGCCGACGCTCAGGGCAAGCCGATCTACCTCGAGCTTTCGTCGGTAAACCCAGTTGTTATCCTTCCCGGTGCATTGGCAGAACGAAGTGAAGCGGTCGTCGACGATTTTCTGACCAGCGTGCTGATGGGCACTGGTCAGTTTTGCACCAATCCTGGCCTTGTACTTCTGCTGCGAAGCGAGGCTGCTGACAACTTTGTTGATGCCGTAACCCAGCGGTTTGAATCAACGCAACCCGGTACGCTGCTTTCCCCAGGCGTTAAACACTCGCTGACTGCAGCGATTGAAGTCTTGACCGACGCCGGAGCAACTCTCCACACCGGAGGATCGGCTGCCGAGGGTGCGGCTTGCAGCGTGCAGAATACGTTGCTGAGCACATCGGGGGCCGAGTTCGTTGCAAATCCTGAAGTGTTTCAGACCGAGGCCTTTGGTAACGCGTCGCTGATCGTTATCGCTGACGACGTTGAACAACTGTGCCAGGTGATTCGCTCGTTGGAGGGTAACTTGACTGGTTGCGTTTACTCAGCGACTGACACTACTGACGACGCTGCCTATAATCGTATCGCTCCGGAATTGGCCAAGCGGGTCGGGCGACTGATGAATGACAAGATGCCAACGGGTGTGGCCGTTAGTTCCGCAATGAACCATGGCGGTCCGTTCCCAGCCACGGGGCATCCGGGGTTCACGGCGGTCGGAATTCCAGCCAGTTTGCTGCGTTTTGCTAAGTTGACATGTTACGATGCAGTTCGTGGTAGTCGCCTGCCTGCGATCTTGGCTGATCAAAACCCGACTGGCGAGACTTTCCGCCTAATCGATCAGAAGTGGACTACCGACGATGTCAGTTAATTTTCGGCCGTGAGATACTTCAGCAAGTCAGGTGACGCGAACGCTCGCGCGCCGCGTCACATTGGCCGATGCTGTAGCAGCTCGGCGGAAGTCTACTATGAACCCATGAACTCATCCGTTCCCTGGCTTCAATCATCGCGGGTACCCTTCAAACCTGTCACGCTTTCGTTAAGCTGCTGGCCAGGTTAGTCGGCTCAAGGTAGCCGCAAGCAAAGCGAACTGGGCAGCGCGGGGTTGCGCTGGCACAAATGTGCTCGCTTCGAGAATGTCAATGCAAAGGCGAAACAACGATGAGCGAACGAATTGTGATGCGGACGGGTGAATCCTTGGTGGCTGGCGGACCGCCGTTTACCGCCGCAGAACCCGAAGTAGTCATCGGTGAGCTTGACGGACCGGTCGGAACGGCTCTCGCTACACTTACCGGCGATCAGTCCATGGGGCACTCGAAAGTCTTCGCGATCCTGAACACGGATATTCAGGTGCGACCAGTTACTCTGTGTGTCAGTAAAGTGACCGTGAAGAACAGTCGCTATACGAACATTCTGATGGGGACGGTCCAGGCTGCGATCGCGAACGGAGTTTTGGATGCGGTGCGAGCGGGCGATATCCCCAAAGAAAAAGCCAATGACCTGGGCATCATCTGCAGTGTTTGGCTGAATCCTGGCGTAATCAACGATGATAACTTGGATCACAAAGCGCTGTTCGATATCCATCGTAAAGCGATGACACAAGCTATACACAAAGCGATGAACAACGAGCCCTCAATCGACTGGTTGCTGGAGAATCAAGACAAGATTACTCACAAGTACTACCAGATGGGGCTCGAAGGCAAGATCTAGATCGAATCTTGCTTGGCACGGACTACGGACCACTAACGTCGGCTAGCCCAAGTTAGCTGATGCTGACGGTGGTTGAAGTTTCTTGGCCGACTCCAGCAATGCGGAAATCGAGTAGCCATCTGCGCCTCACGGCGAAAGCAATTTGAGTCGTGCTGCTCGCGCCAGTGTTGGAAGAGACTGGGCGGAATCACGGCAGCACTGGCCTCGGGAGGTTGCCAACCAAACACACGGTGTGTTTCCCAAGACTCATGCCGGTATCCGTGACCCGCCGCAGTCAAGTTCCAGCGGCTCTCGAAAGGCAGCCCTATCTCAGATCGCCTTTTGCAAATTCCTCGGTCGCGTCGAGTAAGAATGCGCCGCGTTCTTCGGCGAACTTACGAAAGCTCATCGAATCACCCGTCGCGTCGCTAGTTGCTGCGTGGAATGCCGCTGTGCTGGTCATCTTTCGGGTATCAGATTCAACGATGTCGGTGATCGCATCGCGATAGTCTGAAATCTTGGCCCCCAGGTTTTCCCAGCCGAGCGATTGTTCCGCGATTTCCCGCATGTACCGCATGTACTTGGCCCTGAGCGCCGGCGATTGCAAGAGCTTGCTTCTGAGCGGCATGCGTTCGTTGTCAAGTCCGACCAGTGGATCCAGGTCTGTCCCACCGTGTCCAGGTCCGCCATGTCCAGGACCACCCTGCCCAGGACCGCCACGACCACTTTGGTCCTCGGGTCCACCCCGCCCGCCAGGCCCATTTCGATTGCCTCTTTGCCGACGTCCACCACGATCTTGTTCACCGCCGGGGCCAGCTTGACCATTAGGCCCCTGTGGCGGTGGTCCGAAGAAGAACGCGCAGAAACCGCCGCGTGGTGGTCCGCCCTCAAAACCTCGCCCTCCAAACGCGTCTGGCCCGCCACGTCCTCCTGGGCCGCCGCGTCCTCCGGCGCCTCCTGGACCGCCACGTCCTCCGGGGCCACCCGGACCCCCGCGCCCGGCCAGAGCAAAGGCCTCATTCATGTCGTGCGGTACCATGTGGAAACGGCCATCTTCGTCGAGGAAAATGCTGTAATCGCTGGCGCGGGTCCAGTAGCCGTCGCTGTTGACCATCGCAACGTCAAGTGCCAAGAATTTAAGAGTTGCATCGACATCCAAGATCGGCTCGAGTGCAGTCTCCAGTTCTTCGGCGGGAGTCTCGTCGATGATTCTGCAGAGCTCAATCAGTCGCCGCCAAGCCTTTTTGCCATCGTTGCTTTTCATGTCGAAGCGTTCGGCGTACGGTTCGATTTCTTCGCCCAAGTAGCGCAATCCGCCGTCGGCGTTAGGGTTTCCACTTACCTTCCACCGAGTGCCTTTCGATCCGTCAAAATTTTCTTTCACGAAGATTTTGTCAAATTGCTGTACGTTGTTGAACAAACCCCAGCTTTCACCGTTGACGACCACTTGGACAAAATTTGCTTTCGGTGCCGGAATGAAATCGCGAGCAATACTGGAGTAGGTCACGCTGCTCATTAGCGATGGATCACCATTGCTGTTGAGGAGATTCAGCGTTTTGTAGCCATACAAGCGTTGGTCTTCATCAACAGTATCCAGGGAGATGTTGAACGATCGTTTGTTCCCCCGCGAAACATGATGGTACGAACTCATCCCACGAAAACGCACGCCAACGCCCGGATAATCGTGGCCATCGACAACCAGGTTCGCAACAACATCTGCATCGGTGTCATGGAAGATCTCGAGTTCTTCTTCCCAGTTATCGATCTCGAAATTGAGGAATAGCGTACGAACTACCGATGTGTCGTAGAGTTCCGCCTCTGGGAAGTGCTCAACCATGTCCTGCGAGACTTTTGGCCCCGGCTTGGTTGCAACCGCTGCACGGTCACGTCCACCAAAGCCGCCAGGTCCACCGCCACCTCCAGGTCCACCAAAACCAGTAGGTCCGCCAAAGCCTCTGGGTCCACCGCCACCACCAGGTCCGCCGGGGCC
>DNPC01000811.1 GCA_003501565.1 Planctomycetaceae bacterium
TGACTGCCTTCGTCAGTCCGTACCGCAACGACCGTGACCGAGTCAGGCAATGGGTTGAGTCCGAAGGCCGAACCGGTGACTTCATCGAAGTCTTTGTCGACACGCCATTGGCCGTGTGTGAAAGCCGAGATCCCAAGGGCCTCTACAAACAAGCCCGAGCTGGCAAGATCAAGAACTTCACCGGTATCTCGGATCCCTACGAGTCACCGAGTTCACCTGAGATCCATATCAATGGTGAGCTTCCCGTTGAAGAACTGGCCGAACAAGTGCTCACGCACCTGAACAAACGGTTGGCTTGTTAAGCGCAGTCGATCGCGCTGCCTACGAAAACAGCCCAGCAGAATTTGCTGGGCTGTAGAAGTCTTTGCGACCGATCGTCGATTCTAGCGACCCAATCGACGTTCGGTTGTGGGTTTAACCTGTAGGTAGTGCTCTCAATTTAGAGAGCAATGACGGCTCCGAAGTCGATGCCTTGCGTCCAGAAGGTGCTGTCGTTAAACATGGCCGCTGGACGACCTCCCACACCGGTCAGATCGACGGTTGAGTCGATTTGGTCGCCTGCCATGGCGACACTGGACCAGAACATAAAGGTGTACCCTACGGTCAGCTGTACGTTCTCGCGACACGAGTAGCCGAGCTTCAATCCCATCTCTGGGATGAAGGCAAACGTGTTGCGTGTCGTATTCGCAATGTTGCTTGGGCGAGCGTAGATACCACCGGCACTGCTGCTAACAACGCCGCCAAGTTCCGAATCGGTGTTACCGAAGACATTCAGTCGCTGATGCACACTGCCGAAGCTGACCTTCGCCAACGTCTGCAGGCTCAATCGGCTCGCAGTGATCGAACTCACGACGCCCAGGTGAGCACCGTGGAATGTATTCGTGGTTTCGAACAAATCATCAATTGTGAACACGGTACCATCTGGGATCGAGTCGCCAGTGGCACGGTTGGTTGACACAGAATTGATCGAAATGCCGTTGGCCAGTCGGTTGAACGTGTAACCTGCGATCAGGTCCGAACGACTCTTGGCAGACCTGGCCAGTAGGAAATGCAGCGAAGCTTGCGCGTCGATCATATCCAAGTCGCTACGGGCGTTCACCGAGCCTTCGCTGACAAGCTCCGTTCCGTCGTGGTATCCGACTAGGAAGGCGTCGTTGGCCTGCGACTGCAGGTTGTAAAACGGCAGACCAAGAGACGTCGATCCATCACTGGTCGCAGAGTACTCTTCGGTGTCTTGGAAGATGCCAGTCACGCGTCCAACAACTGCAATTCGCTCGCTACTGTCGATGAACGATCCGCCTTCGAATCGAAAGCCAGGAATGACTCCTTGGGTAATTCCGTCGGCTCCACCAAACTGAGTGGTGACGCCTGGCGAACCGGCTGTGGGCAACACAGTCATTGCAGACGTAGTGACAAGCGGCGGAGCGTGTTGGCTTTCGCTGAACCACAGTAGGGATTCACCACTAAACCAACGCTTGGTCGAGCTGCCGCTACTGATCACACGCCGCCCACTAGTGCTGCGCGTTGTTGGTGCGAGCAAACTCAGATCCAAAGCTGAAGCTGCACTGACGCGGGTTTCGCTCTCGTCAGGCACAAATTCAGCTGGTCGAACATCCGGTGTTTGGCTCACAAAGCGATCCGTGTCACCAATGCTGCGAACGCCATCACCAATATGACGAGCGGCGTTGGCGGTAGCTGCGGGATGCTGTACTTGCGCGGACGCTTGGCTAAAGCCGAAGCCCGCCAGGGATAGAGAAAGCAGTAATTTCGTTAATTTCATTTTTGTTCTCGCTAGACGGGTCAAGCGTCAGGGTCGTTACTGCTAGATCGGTCAGCACTTGCCGTACTTCGAGCAAAAAAAGTACTTCCGGCACAAAGTCCTCAAACTGCCCGAATTAACAAACTGTGCTTTTCCCCTACTTTCAGCTGCTATTTGATCGTCGCAGCGTGAGATTTGGATGCCCCGCAAGCACGAAAATTCGATCGCTGGTTATGATGAATCAAGCGGGCATTTGAACCGTCCAACTAAAGCGACTTGCAGCGACAGCAGGCCCTTTCTCCGATTGCCACGTCGAGAACCCTATGAGCGAACCCGTAGCAACTGACACCAGCATTACGACTGACACTTCCGCCGCCGGTGGAAATGCGGGTTTCGCCGCGGATTCTCCGATTCCGGCGGGCAGTGGGAAACTACCTAGTCGACCTAGAATCGCAGCTGGCTGGGCGATCCCGGGGGCTGGCTCTGTCAAGATTCGAAAGTGGCAGGCCGCATTGCAACAAGTCGCCAGCCTCGAGGAGCGAACTCGAAAACTAAACGCCGAAGAACTTCGAAAAGAGAGTCTTTCGCTGCGGTTCCGCGCGATGAGTGGTGAATCGCTGGGCAGTATCCTTCCGGAGGCGTTTGCACTGGTTCGCGAAGCAGGACGCCGAACCATGAACATGAGGCACTTCGATGTCCAAATCGTGGGTGGGGCCGCTTTGTACGACGGATGCATCACGGAAATGCAGACCGGTGAAGGCAAAACGCTGACCGCGACTTTACCGCTGTACCTGCACTCGCTGGCTGGGCACGGCGCACACCTTGCAACAGTTAACGATTACTTGGCGAAACGGGATGCCGAGTGGATGGAACCGCTCTACCGCGCCCTGGGCGTTTCGGTGGGCGTCGTCCTAACGGAAAGCTCTCAGGACGAACGTCGCAAAGCCTACGGCTCAGACATCACTTATGGTACCGCCAAAGATTTTGGGTTCGACTTCTTGCGCGACCGCCTACTTCTCCGTGCACAGGGACGGATTCTGAGCGATTTTCTTGGCGAAGGAAGTCAAG
>DNPC01000332.1:0-250 GCA_003501565.1 Planctomycetaceae bacterium
GCGTCGGTACTCTACGGTTGCTCGATGCGATTCGCCTAGCCGGGCTGGAGTCCAAGACAAAGTTCTTTCAGGCGTCGACGTCAGAATTGTACGGACTGGTTCAACAAACACCGCAAAACGAGAACACTCCGTTCCACCCTCGGTCGCCATACGCGGTGGCGAAACTCTACGCCTACTGGATCACAGTCAATTACCGCGAGGCCTACGGCATGTTCGCCTGCAACGGCGTGCTGTTTAATCACGAAAGCCC
>DNPC01000332.1:282-4132 GCA_003501565.1 Planctomycetaceae bacterium
ACATGCACGCCTCCTGCGGCATCCTGTTCAACCACGAATCGCCCCGCCGCGGCGAGACGTTCGTGACCCGCAAAATCTCGCTTGGCATCGCGATGATCGCGTCAGGGCAGCTCGACTGTTTAAAGCTCGGCAATCTCAATGCACTTCGTGATTGGGGCCACGCCCGTGACTACGTAGAATCCATGTGGATGATGTTGCAGCGCGAGAAACCCGATGACTTCGTCATTGCGACAGGACGGCAGACCAGCGTACGCGAATTCGTCTCCATGGCGGCGTCCGAAGCGGGCATTACTCTCACATTCGAAGGCGAAGGACCCCAAGAGGTCGGACGTGTGGCTGCAATTGATCCCAAAGTCTTCGCGGCACGCGTCGGCGATATCATCGTCCGCGTTGATGAAAATTACTATCGCCCAGCCGAGGTAGAGACTTTACTAGGCGATGCATCAAAGGCGGCAAAGGTATTGGGGTGGACGCCAAAGACCAGCGTTGAAGAATTGTGTGCTGAAATGGTGCAGAGCGATTTAGCCAAGGTTCAGCAGGGTGGCTTGTCGAGTGGCTAATCCATCTACCGAAGCGTTCACTCAGCAAACCGTGCTCTTGACCGGTGCAACGGGTCTGGTTGGCAGCCAGATCATGGCACGCTTGTTGTCACGCGGGCATCATGTAATCGTCTTGGTTCGTCCTACGCGGCAAGAATGTGTTCGCTCTCGGATTGAACGCGCCTTACAGCCGCTTGAGCACACACACTTATTGCCGCGTCCGGAGATTTTGACCGGAGACCTGTCGCTGGATAGTTTGGGGCTTACCCATGAGCAGGTTGTGGATCTTGCTCAGCAAAACATCCATGTCATTCACTGCGCCGGCAGCATCCGTTTCAGGCAGGACGCTTCAACCGGAGAACCCTACGCGACGAACGTCGATGGCACTCGGCGCGTTCTCGACTTAGCACAACAAATCAAACCACAGTCTTTTCACTTCGTTTCTACAGCCTATGTTCAGAACCGTTCGCAGCAAAATGTGCGTGAAGTGCTGGTGGACTCCGATGAACACGCACGCAATGACTATGAGCGTAGCAAGATCCAGGCCGAACGGCTTGTCGCACAGGTCGAACATCTCGACCGCGTTGTCATCCATCGCCCAAGTATCGTCGTAGGTGATTCACTCACGGGCAACACTCCAACGTTTCATGGCTTTTACGCTCCGCTGCAAGTTGCCGTACAATACGCACAGAGATTCGGCTTTGACGCCGAAGCGGGCAGGGCGTTCCTGCAGCATCTAGGCTTGAGCCCCAGCGACTGGAAGAATTTCGTGCCAGTCGATTGGGTTGCCGAGTGCATCCTGGACACCGTCCTCGCGCGAACCGCGCCAGCCGAAAATGCGAACAGCAGCCCGCAGATTTTGCACTGGACCAACCCAACTCCAACGCCCAGCAGCCAGATACTGGAAGTGATCAACCGGGTTATCGATGCGAAATTCCAGCCTACTGCCGCCGCGAACCAATCGGACAATTCTGCAGATTTCCGGGAGATGCTATCGGTCTACGATAGCTATTTTCAGTGCGACCCCTTGTTTGATCGGCAGCAGGCATCCGGGCAGTGCCCTCAGCTTAGATGCCCGGAACTTAGTACAGAAGTGCTCCATCGTCTGGCTCAGTGGGCAGTTGAAAATAACTTTGGCTGGCCGACGAAACAGGTTGAGTGGCCAGAATTCCCACAATTGGAGAACTTATTCGGTGGTTTCCCCAGAATTTCTAGTGGGGGGCATGGTGTTGTAGTTGGAAGCCTCGAATTGCGATTACTCGGCCCTGGAGCACCACCGCCGGTGCTGTTTGGGTATTCAGCCGGACGTTGGAGCCAACTTACGCAGGGTTGCGGCGCGTTAGAGCCAGCTATCCGCATCACTACGTCCGTAGGTAGCTTTGTGCACGCTGTAGCGAATAGGGAGTCTGTGCGCGATTTTGAGGCGCAGGGGCAATGGTTAACGGAAGTGCATTCAGGTTCAAACCCACGTCAAATGCTCAATAAATGGTTTGGCCAGTTACAATTGTAAAGCTGCTGAAAACTGCACCTTACGATTGACCTCTGATGCCAACGCCCCACTCTTCACAAAACCAGCTACCACTGGCGATTGTCGGTATGGATTGCCGCTTGCCCGGCGGTGACGGACTCCAAGAATTCTGGCAGTCGATCTCCACTGGCCGCGACGCGATCCGTCCGATGCCCGCGGAGCGGCTGGATCGCGAACTTTATCTGGGCGAGGAAGGGCAGCGTGGCAAGACTTATGCCGCAATAGGCGGCTGTGTGGACGACCGCGAACTCGACTGGAAACTCCTCCGCATCGCCCCCGATGACCGAGCAAACTGGGATGCGTGCCACTTAAACCTCTACGAAGTTGCTGCCCGGGCTTGCCGCGACGCTGGCTTGAACCCACTCTCCATGGAAGGCTCCAACATCGGAGTCTATGTCGGGCATAGCGGCGGTACGACACTGGGCGGCGAACTTGCGATGCAGTCGCTTGCGCCCGAGTACGAAACGCTACTTGCCGATGCGATCGGCGATCGAAAAATCGCTTCGGATCTGTTGAGCGACTTTTTGGCATCGCGGCCCCGACGCAAGGGTGGCCGCCCCTTCGTCGATGCAAGTTTCTCAGCTGGCCTGGTTAGCCACGCACTAGGCCTGCGCGGTCCACACATGTCCATCGATGCGGCGTGTGCCTCCAGCCTGGTCGCGCTTCAGCTTGCCGCATCTGCAATTCAAACCAACCAAATTGATGCAGCCATTGTTGGTGGCGCGTCGTACAACAAATCTGACAGCCTCGTACTGTTCTCACACGCCAGATCCTGCAGCGCGACGGGCTCACGACCGTTCGACCAAGAAGCGGATGGCTTAGTCGGTTCGGAAGGCTACGTTGCCCTTGTCGTTAAATCACTCGATCGGGCACTCCGCGATGGCGATCGAATTCATGCCATCGTGCGTGGAATTGGTATGTCCAGCGACGGGCGTGGCAAATCACTCTGGGCGCCTCGAAAGGAAGGGCAGTTTACGGCTATCCAGCGAGCCTACGACAATGCGCTGCGCCCGGAAAGCATTCAGTTCATCGAAGCACACGCCACCAGCACTCAAGTCGGCGATGCGACCGAGCTTACCGCCTTAGCTGACTTCTACCGGCAATACAACGCCGCCGGACCGGCAATACCCGTGGGTAGTGTTAAGTCCAACATCGGCCACACACTTGAGACGGCCGGCCTGGCTGGCATCGTCAAAACGATTCTGGCGATGCAGCACCACCTGGTTCCGCCAAGCATCAACGTCCGGCAACTCAACAGCTCGGTCCGCTGGGAAGGTGGCCCGTTGGTGGTCAACACACAGCCCAAAGAACTTACGCCAGGCGGTGACTGTTTGCGTGCGGCGGTAAATGCCTTTGGCATCGGAGGCCTCAACGTTCATGTGGTGCTCGAAGAAGGACCAAGCGTTCAAGCCGCCAGAGAGCAGCCTATCGCGACGAACACTCACGTTTCAAGCCACTACGAACCCGAAAGCCCACCGGTGGTCGTCGGTCGAGGCATCGTGGTGCCTGGTGCGAAGTCAGTTGCACAACTGGTGCAATTGGCTGGTGACAAGCGAGTTGTACGCAGCACGCAGGGGGGTAATCGCAACACTACCAACGCTCTGCAGTTGGGCTACGTTTCAGATTTCCATTACGATTGGCGGAAACACCGTATTCCACCGAAGCAAATCGCACAAGCCAATCCACTGCAGTTCATGCTACTCGACGCGGCGCAACAAGCGATCGAAGAGGCTGGCGGACTTTCAGATACCGCCCGCAAGAGAACGGCCGTTGTAGTTGGCAG
>DNPC01000244.1 GCA_003501565.1 Planctomycetaceae bacterium
CCTCGCGAAATCCGAACCTACCAAGATGTGATCCACGCGTTTCATTCGATAGCACTCAGTGCTGGTCATCGTACGCGCCCCTGGTGGACCTATAAGCGGGCGGTGGACGAGTTATCAGGTGAGCAAGATAGTTCACGCCGTGCGTGGGAGGCTTTAGCACGAATTTACGAAGAAGGCCGCTACGTCGGCGTAGCGAGTGCTCTTCCGGCTGAGAAAGCTAAGCAAGCCGAGCACGCCCTGAAGACCCTTGAGCAGGCTGTTAGTCATGCATAGACGCAGCAACCGGAGGGTATGGTTGAGCAAATGGTTTGCGGCAATAGTGCTACTGGTTCTGGCATGTCCAGCGTGTTTCACAACGCTGGTTTTCGCACAGGATGCAGTCACCGAGCGTGGGGACTCAACCGACGAAGCTGCACCCGATGAATGGTATTTTGGCTACGATCTCTTCAAAATGTCGCTTGAAAAGTCAGGCGTTCAGATTGTCGAAAATCGCGACCTGGTGATGGCCAAGCCCCAAGAATCGATCATCGTACATTTGGGTGCACTGCCTGATGCAGCGGAGACTCGCTACTACCAGAGTTTCCTTCTCGACGGCGGCGCAATTTTGGTAGCCAGCGATCAATCGGGGCGTGGGGGTTTTCTTTCCATTGAACGTTCTATCGCGGCATCTACAGATCCAGGCTATTGGTACCAAGGGCACGCGGACTGTATCGTCGTTGCACCGACCAGGCGGACAGACCTCACGCAGCGGGTCCGTAGCTTGGTTTTCAATCGCGCGTCAGCGATTCGTGGGTACCCCATTCGGAGAGACATCTGGCAGTCTGAGGTTGATTGGCCAAGTTACGTCGACCGGTACCGCGGGCGGCGGCTGGTAGCTTCCACCAAGGAAAGCTTCGGACCGGGAGTCGGTGTTATTGCTGCCGATCATTCGTTATTTACCAACGGAATGATATGGCACGGCGATAACGCAATTCTGGTGCTCAATATCGTTAAGCGTCTTACAACCGGGGGACGAGCGCAGTTGTATTTCGTTGCCGATAAGCGGATTGAGCAGAGCTACAAAGATCGCCTGGCCGAATTGGTCGCAGATGCCAACATCCCGCCAGAAATGCTGGGACAGGCACCGGAGCTAGAGATTGAACAAATGTTGCGAGTGGCCAACACTGTGATGGCAAATAGCGAGGATGCTAATTTGTTGAATGCTTATCTGGAGGATCGTCCGCGGCGGATGTCATCGCGCGTTTACAACCGCAACTTGTTGTTTGCGGTCTTACTTGTGATGCTGGCATATTTGATCTACCGCTTGCTTAAGGCAGGTGGGACTCTGGCAGGACAACCTCGACCCGCCCGCCAGGTAACAGCCAACGCACCCATTGTTGGCCTAGGCGATGATCTGCCCGGCCGACGCGGCGAGGCGGCCAGATTAAGATGCCGGGCTGCACTGAAGCACTGGACCGACGACACGGATCCCGTCAAGTGGCAACGTGCGGTTGAGGGCGTAAGCGAGCCAAATTCCAAAGCACAGTTGCAGCGCCTTCTCATCGTAGCTACCGATCCGCCGGCTCCCATCACACAATCTGATTTGTTTGAAGTTGACTGGATCTGCCGCGAACTAGTTAGCAAGAGTAACGAAAGTAAGAGCCGAGTCTTAACTGGATAAACCGAACGCTCACTTCGTATCGACTTTTTTTGAACGATCAAATCGACAACGTGTTCCATCACAACTGAAAAAGCTGGAGTTCAAGAACTTGCATCAAGAAGATATTGCGCGTGGCGTCGGTGAACTCCGTGAGAAAATGACCGACGCCGTAAAGAAGGTTGTTGTCGGCATGGACGAGTCGATAGACCTGCTGTTCTTGTCACTCATTTCTTCCGGTCATGTGTTGTTGGAGGGTGTTCCAGGAACGGCGAAAACCACGCTGTGCCGGACGTTTTCTGCGGCTCTGGGCATTGATTTCGAACGCATTCAATTTACCCCAGATCTGTTGCCTAGCGACGTGACAGGTACGCAGGTGCTTGATCGAGCGACTAGTGATTTTGTGCTGCGAAAAGGTCCGATATTCTGTCAGCTTTTGTTAGCGGATGAGTTGAATCGCGCACCGGCGAGAACCCAGTCTTCACTGCTGGAGGCGATGCAGGAGGGGCAAGTGACCATTGAAGGCACGACGCTCCAGCTCCCTGAGCCCTTCATGGTGTTAGCGACACAAAACCCGATCGAACAAGAGGGTGTTTACAGGTTGCCCGAGGCACAGTTGGACCGCTTTCTGTTTCGCATCACCGTTGACTACCCGGTTCGTGAGGCCGAAGTGGAGATGTTGAACTTGCATGGCCGCCCAGTCGCAATGCCCGAGCCGATTACGACAGTTGATGAAATCAAAGATATTCAGCGGAGAGTGGATCATGTATTCATGACGCCGGAGTTGCTTGAATACACGATCGATCTAATTCGTGCTACTCGGGCTCATCCTGACCTGTTGCTCGGCGGGAGCCCTCGAGCGGCAATCAATCTGATGAAAGCTGCGAAGGCGCACGCGATTGCCGAAGGTCGGAGCTTTGCAACACACGTAGATCTTCAAGCAGTTGCGGGGGCTGTACTCGGTCACCGCATTATCCTTCGCCCAGAAGCCGAGATGGATGGGAAGAGACCGGCAGACATTGTTCAGCAGGCCGTCCAGTCCGTGCCAGTCATGCAAAGCTCTGAGTCAAGCGGTCGGGCCGACGCTGGAATTTGGCAATAGACCGACTGCCTGGACCACCAATCGCATCAAGTTCGAAAGTGCTAAATGACGCTTCGCTGTCGTTTGCTGATTATCGTCGCTTCGCTGAGCGCAACCGTAGGAGTCCTGCGCCAGCAGTATGTTCTTGCGGTAGTCGGCCTTTCGTTGGTGATTTGGATCTGTGCGCTGTGGTTGCTCTTTCGGCTTCGCAACGGATGGATGTTTGCCAACATTAAGCTTGATCGTCACGTCGAAGATCAACACGTCGATCGCCAGCCCGTTTTGTGGGCAACACGCGAATTCCAGATCAAGTTGACTGCAACCGCTGGCATGTGGCCGCCGATCTCTCTGGGCACGATACGTATCCGCGACTGGACTCCCGATGTGCTGGCAATAACGGAGGGCAGCACGGAAGAGGTCTACACGAGCGCGAAATCACTCGCACTTTCCTACCGGGTCAAACCGCTCTCGGCCGGCCGCGTCGTATTTTCTGGTGTGCACCTTAGTATGCAAGATTCACTCGGGCTGTTTGCTGCAGAGCGTTTCGTAGAATCGGATTGTTCGCTTCGGTGCTTACCCGCATACGCTTCGTCGGATTCGATGCAGCCTACCGTGAAGCGACTCAATAGCCTCCCACAGCATGGTATTCATCGCCTGAAGCGGGCTGGCGTGGGAAGCGAGTTGCTAGAGCTACGCGAGTATCAACCTGGCGATCCACCGAAGGCGATTGCTTGGAAAGTCTCCGCGAGGCGTGAACAGCTGATGATCCGGCAGTACGAAGCGGAGGTGCCGGTTCGTGTGACGATGTTTGTCGACGGGCATCCGCCCCTGCGTAGCGGGCGACTCGGCCATCGACCAATTGACCGCTTTAATGAACTCGCCGCATCGATCGCTGCAACGGCTCTGAGGGCCGGAGATGCGGTGGGGTTGGTCCGGATGGACAAAGCGGCGGTGTACGCAAGTCAAGCCGGTTTTGGTGACCGGCGTTTACACCAGGTTTTGCGCGAGCTCGCCGATTTTTCAATCGATCATTCTCGAGTAATTCGTGCGATTACGCCGTCCGGCTTGGAAAGGTTGAAATCGATATGTGAGTATCGTTTCCCACAGCTGATGGATGAGCGTGTTAACCAAACTAAGTTTCAGTTCTTTCCAATAACGCCGTGGAAGCGGAACGCCTACTTTACCCGGCGCAAGTTGGCGAACCTGTTTGGGGTCCTGTACGAACTCTCACCGATTGAAGTTTGCCGGTTAGTCACACAGGATTCGCTGCTGGGACACTACGCAGATCGCATGCTGTCTGACAACGGACACAGCGCGTTGGTTGCAAATGCGATGCCCGCGCCGTCAGAGGCTTGGTCGCAGAATATTGCAAAAGCGATTACAGGGGCGGTAGCTCGCGCCCGTGACAACGAGATTTTCGTCATCCTCACGGATATCGTGCGATTTCATGCTCAGTTACCCAAGGTCCTTGAGGCAGTGAAAGTTGCCGTAGGGAGGCATCATCGTGTGCTCTTTGTCACCCCCGAGCACGCGTCAGTTTCGTCAGGGCTCGATTCTGTAGATGCGCAGTTGGTTGCATCGTCCAAGCCTGATGATATCGAAGCTGCAATCTTCGCAAACGCTGAGAAACTGGCCGCAGTGGAGGTGCAAGACCAGGTGCGCCGTCAGATTCGAAGTGTTGGCGGATACGCGGTCTTTGCGAACCCTGAAAATGCGGCCGGAATCGTTCTTGAGCAGGCTCAGATGGTCGCAGGTGGACGCGTGGCTGTGGAGATGCAGTCATGATCGCGAATCAAAATACCACTCGGCAAGCTACGGAGCTTCCCGGTGCACGTGAAGTATCTGCCATGATCGTAGTGGCCCTCTTAGTGGCTTGGTTGTTGGCGACGATAACTTTCAGCGGACCAATTTTCACAGCCTGGGTTGGAGGCTTCTTGGCATTTGTCGCCTTCTGTGCGTTGCGACTGGGCCCGGTTCCACTCCTGTTCGTCATCACTCTCTACCTTGCGATTGTCGAGGAGCCAGACACGCTTGTGGAAGCCCCTTTGGCAGCCTGCTTTCAAATCGGCCTGGCACTTCTGCTGGTTGGTTTGATCAGTCGAATTCGGACAATTGAGGGCCTCAACGGCCGCAAACGTACCAAGTTTCGCGAGTTCATTGGTGGCCTTCGCGAAGGAATCAACTGGGACCAAGTAGCCAATAGTGTCTCGAGTATCGTGGTTGTAGTATGCTCGGTAGTTGTGGCCTCAGCGGCCCTGTTGTGGCTGACGCCACTGGATGGAACGAGTCTGCGTGAGGTGGGGCTTAGGCCGGGAGCACTAAGGGCGATTCGCATAGCTCTGGAACTCGGCGCGGTTTTCTTGGTGCTCTCAGTTGTAGTA
>DNPC01000406.1 GCA_003501565.1 Planctomycetaceae bacterium
GTTGCCCTCAATCGCAAGGCAACCGAATTCCCGAGCTTTAGTAACGCGTTCCACCGAACGATCGACTACCACCAGTGGTTTACCCCGACGGGCCAATGATTCAGCTAGCTGTTTCCCCATCCGGCCAAAACCACATATAACCACATGTTGATCAAGTCGGTCAATCTCTTTGTGCATTCTGCGAACCCCAAGAACCCTTCGCAACTCTCCATCAATAACCATCTGTGCGAAACCGCCCACGGTATAAATGGCGGCCGCATACCCTAACACAATTAACAGAATCGTCAGCCAGCGAAGTGAATAAGTCTCAACCGGCTTTACTTCACCATAACCTACACCGGAGACCGTGATAACCACCATGTATAGCGCATCTAACCAACTCCACCCGGACACAACGTAACCTAGCACCGCGGTGAATACGATACACAGCATGATGCCGAAGCCGACCAAGATCCGGCGCAGCGGCGTTGATACCTCGTAGTTGAAACTACGCTGCTGCCAATAACCCTCCGATGCCTGTCGCAAATCGTCAGACGCAAACCGTCGTGTTCCACTCACGAAACAGCCTCCAGTTCATCCAGCCAAGCCTGCGCGACGGCGTCACTGGGCATCCGCCAATCACCCCTTGGTGACAGACTCACGCTACCTACCTTGGGTCCATCGGGAACACATGACCGCTTAAACTGATTGGTGAAGAAACGCCTTAAAAAGGTGTGCAGAGTTTGCCGAATCTCGCCCTCGGTATACTCACGCGAAAACTCCGCCAATCGTGCAAAGGCCATAATGCGATCGGGCCCCGCACCGAATCGAACCATGTGATACAGAAAGAAATCGTGCAGCTCGTACGCCCCCAATGAGTCTTCGGTGAACTGCTTGATTGCCCCATCGGCTCCTGCAGGGAGCAGTTCGGGCGAGATCGGCGTGTCCACGATGCCTTTGAGTGTTTCGCAGGCCTCACCGTCGATTTGGTTGTCGGATATGTAGTTGACGAGAAATCGGACGAGGGTCTTCGGAATCGATGCGTTCACGTTATACATCGACATATGGTCACCGTTGTACGTACTCCAACCAAGCGCCTGCTCAGACAAGTCTCCGGTGCCCAACACAAAACCTCGACTCATCAAAACCAATGTTCGCATCCTGGCTTGAACATTCTCAAACACCAAGTCATTGAGGTCTTGCTTACTTGCCAATTTGGCGAGTTCTGTTTCGAATGAACTCAGGTCACCTTGCTGAGGATTGATCCCAAACGGACGATGCCCGAGCGCGATAAAGGTATCAAGGCACATCTGCCGAATGTCAATCTCGTCTGCTGTGATCTCCAGTTGTTTCATCAGCGCCCTGGCCGCCGTCAACGTTCGGTCCGTCGTCCCAAAGCCAGGCATGGTGACTCCAGCAATTCGGCGGGGTGACCAACCCATCTCGCGGCAGGTCTTTACAGCAACCAGCAAGGCGAGGGTTGAATCCAACCCACCTGAAACACCGATGTTCAGTTTTGTATCTGCGGGCAGACACTGCACGCGTCGTGCTAGCGACGCTACTTGGATACCAAAGATTTCTGCACAGCGCTCGTCAAGCTCTGGCCCGGCTGGCGGTACAAAAGGTGTCCCACTAACGTGCCGTTTCGTTCCATCCGCCTGCTGCTTACCAGACAACTCAATGAATCGGTACCCACCTCCAGATATCTGACTGCTTCGTTGCCAACTCGTTGTGATCGCACGATCATGTGCCAGCCGAGCAAGATCGATATCTGCCGTCGCTTCGGAAGAATCTAACCATCCACCATGATGATCACCAACGCGAACCGATTTAGCTAAGACAGTGCCATTCTCAGCGATCATACAGTGCCCACTGAAGACGGTGTCCGTCGTCGATTCACTGGGCCCAGCACTTGCATACGCGTACGCACACAGACAGCGCCCTGATTGGCTTCGGATCAGCGTTTCTCGCCAATCGGCTTTGCCAATCAACTCGTTGCTTGCCGAAAGATTGACGATCACATTTGCCCCCGCAAGCGCCGCACTGCTACTGGGCGGGATGGGCATCCAGAGGTCTTCGCACATCTCGACCCCCAGCGTCAGCGGGCCTTGCCGAAAAAGCAGATCGACCCCAAAGGGAACCCCGGTGAGTGCGACCGGATCACTGTGACCTAAATTGCAAGTTGGCGGCTCCCCACCGTCTGCCGCTGCAAACCAACGGGCTTCGTAGAACTCTTGATAGTTGGGCAAGAACTGCTTGGGAACTACGCCCGCCACACGTCCGTTCTGTATTACTGCAGCGCAGTTATACAGCCTTCCTTCCACACGCAACGGGACACCAACGACAACAATCTGCGACTTGCCAACAGCCTCGGCCACGATCGTTAGACCACGCAAGCAGGCTTCCAACAACGTACCCTGAGCAAACAGATCGCCGCAGGTGTAACCCGAAAGAGACAACTCAGGAAACACCACCACATCGCTACTGCTGACTGTCTTTAACAATTCTACTGCCGCCTGGGCGTTGCGAACCGGGTCAGCAAGCGTTGTAAGGTGGCTGGCGGAAGTAACGCGGACGAAATCCATAAATCGTAACTACCTCAGTCAAACGTAATCAGTTTTAGCGGTGTGTACTTGCGGCCAATACCACACCGCCTGGTTCGTACAGCTTGGATCGCACAGCCTGATTTGCACCGCGAGTATCACACCGCCCGGTCGCTAGCCAACGGTTGAGATCTTCTCCCTGCCCGCAAACTACCAGCGGCAAGCGGTAACCCGCCACCATAAGACCGTGCTGTCGGTGAGCTACCTTGATGAACTTAGCTGGCGTTTACCTGGCCGTGATCTTGTTTGTTTCCCTGGCGATAACTCACGCTCAATTGTCACCTCTGGCGCGCGGTGCGTCACCACCCCACTTGGTTAATCAAACTAGTTCACCAAATTTGTTCATCGACTGCCAGCCAGCTAGGTATCAAGCTGCGGTCAATCACTTCATACGCAATGCCGCCAGTCACTATCCCTGCAAATATACGAGATACAACCCAAGAATCACCACCGCTACTATCCAGGCAGAACCTGGATCTAATAACCAGTTCCTGCGTTTGGGTTGGTAAGCGACCGCCATCATTGCAACGGTTGTCGCAATTAGTACACAACCAGCCGTAAAAACGTGCGTCTGGCTAACCGAAGCCATCAACGAACCGGGCGTCGCAACATCCAGAATTGCGAAAATCAACATATTGAACGCATTACTGCCAAAGATGTTGCCGATCGCCATACCGATCGCTCCGATGCGAACTGCCGTTATCGTTGATACTGCTTCGGGCAAGCTGGTCACTCCCGCCAACAACAAAGTACCGACGAAAGTTCGGCCAAGCCCTGTCACCTCTGCAATTTCATCCCCCTTGGCGGCCAAGACCGGGGCAACGAAGTAAATCACAGCAGTCGCAACCACAAAACCAACAATCGCTTTTAGCAGTGACCAAAACGACTTTTGCGTTTCATCAGCTAGCGGATCTAGTGCTTTTACGTCTCCATCCTTGTTTTCTTCTTCATTCCCATCCGAATTCGCTTCCGGCGTATCGGATTGATTATTGTAAACGAGCCGAGCACCCAACAGGTAAGCGACAATAACCGCCAAACTGAAGGGACCGAATCGATAAATGACCTGCCCCCAGCCAAGCCACATTGCAACTAAGATCAAGGCGGTCAGGAGGGCACCGATGAGCGCACTGAGTATGTGTTCTTTGGCGGCGGGTGAAAATGCGTTCTGCCGAAAAACCAGATCAACTAGCGCTAGGATCAACAGATTCACCAGCGAACTGCCCAGAACACCGCCCGCTGTTAGGTCGGCTGCTTGTTGCGCAATGGCAGCATAGCCGACACTCAACTCAGGCAGGCTCGTCGCTCCGGCCAGTAACACTAATCCAGCTATCGATCTGCCCATCCCGGTCTGCTGTGCAATTTGATCAACGAAATGTGCAAGGAAAATCGCGGCGAAGATGATGACCAAGCTGAGACCAATAAAGGTGGCTGCGAGTAACATAAAGTACAGACGTGTGAAAGTTCCGAATCGCTGAATCAACTCGACGGGATTATCCAGTCTTTTGCACATTTACGGCAGTCCCCTAGAAATACCCCCTGGCGGATGCACCAGCGATCCCGGAACTACCTCAGTACGTGCGTTTTGGTGGCGAAATGCTCGATGCGGTCACTGAAAGTCTGTGATCGTGCATGGCGATAATCCAGATTTCCTGTGGATTGGAGATCCCAACACACAGTCGCAGGCAACTCATCAACGAACATCCATCTGATAGACTTTGGTTTTTGCGTAGCCATCTCTGAGCGAACGAAATGCTGAATTGTCGTGCTCTCTTTCAATGCCGCCTCGCTATCCGAGCCCTGCCGGCTCTCTTGCTGGTTGTATTCGCGTGGACTTGCCCACTGGTCGGCCAAGAAGTGGTACGGATTGGCTCGAAGAACTTCACCGAGTCCGTCATTCTGGGCGACATGCTTTGCCACTTGGTGCGCCACCAAGGACTCCAGGCAGAGCACAAACACGAACTCGGCGGAACACAAATCGTCTGGCAGTCATTGCTAAAAGGCGAGATCGACGCCTACGTCGAATACACGGGCACACTCAAGGAGGAGATCCTCGCTGGCGAAAACGTCTACTCGATTGATCAGATCCGCGATGCGATCGGAGCAAAAGAGATCGTGATGACAGATTCGCTCGGATTCAACAACACATATGCGCTGGGGATGCGCGAGTCGCAAGCAGCCGAACTGAACATCGAAAGGATTTCAGACTTGGCTGGGCACCCGGAACTGTCGCTGGGCTTGTCCGAAGAGTTTGTCGACCGACGCGATGGCTGGCAAGGCCTTAAACTCAAGTACAACCTACCGTTCGATACGACACGGGGGCTCGATCACAGTTTGGCGTATCGCGGTGTTTGGTCCGGGTCAATCGATATCATCGACTTGTATTCAACGGACCCCGAAATCGCCGCTTTCGACCTGCGTGTACTCGAAGATGACAAAGCCCATTTCCCGATGTATGAAGCGGTCATCGTATACCGGCTCGATCTAGCGGACAAACACCCGAAGCTCGCCGATGCATTTCGCTCATTGGTGGGTAAGCTAGACAACAAGACCATGATCGCCCTTAACAAAGCCTCGCGAATGGACCGGGAACCGGAACAGTTAATTTCGGCTAAATTCTTGCGAGAGAATGTGGATGCGAGCATCCCACTTCCACAGATTGGCCTAACCAAGATGCAGCGGGCATGGAGCCGCTTGGCGACCGGAACGATTGAACACCTAATCTTGGTCACAAGCAGCCTGATGACTGCAATCATGACGGCGATTCCGCTGGGTGTCTTGGCGTACAAAAAGAAGCACTTGGGCGAGTGGATTCTCGGTATCGTGGGGATCATTCAAACGATCCCATCGATGGCCATGCTAGTCTTCATGATCCCGCTGCTAGGCCTAGGTGCCAAACCCGCAATCCTTGCACTGTTTCTTTATAGCTTGTTACCGATCGTGCGAGGAACCTACACAGGTCTTAACGGGCTGGCGGGCAGCATTCACGAATCGGCACTTGCGCTCGGCCTGCCAGGCAGCGCACGCCTGCGACTGATCGAGTTACCGCTTGCCGCCCCGAGCATCCTTGCTGGCATCAAAACCTCGGCCGTCATCAACGTAGGCACTGCAACTATCGGTGCGCTTATTGGTGCAGGTGGCTATGGACAACCCATTATTACAGGAATTCGCTTGGCCGACTTTGGGCTGATCCTCCAAGGTGCCGTACCTGCCGCGATCCTGGCACTCGCAGTACAATACCTGTTCACTCTGTTAGAACATGTATTTGTACCTAAGGGCCTTCGAGTATAGTCTGCTTAACATGGTTGATGGACAAGACTGCGAGCCCCTCGATTCGATGAGTGACACCGCGCTAGCCGTCGATGCCTCTAAAAGAACCAGCGGCAGGCACCTTTGTCGCGCATGAAGAGCTCTCCGAATCGTCACAAGAAACTCGACATCCCTTTTTCTTCCTGGGATTGGTAGTTTTATCAACCACAACGGATCAGCCCCACAGTCTCACCACTGAAGTCCCACAGGCTCAACAAATGTCGAAATTACGTGCGAGTGCTTATGCGGAAGTTGCACCGGAGTCGCTCACGATCCGCGACCACCTGGCTAGGGACCGCACGATCTTGGCAAATGAACGTACGTTACTAGCGTACGTCCGAACGGGCTTTGGATTTGCAGCCGCGGGCCTGACTCTGGTCAAACTATTCCCCGAAGAACCCAGCAGCCAAATCTTAGGCTTCTCACTACTAGCGTTATCAATCGTCATTTGCCTGATCGGCGTTATCCGCTTCATCACCGTTCGCAAGCAACTCGCACAGATCACTCAGTAGTTAAAATCACCACCGCCGACCACAGGTGTTTTTTCGTCACCCGCTCTACGGCACCAGAGGGAGTTTCGCACCGCCACCCGCACTCCTATCTCCCAGTTGGTGCCAGCCACCTTTCATGTCCAGGTTTGTTTGAAGAGCGATGGACCGACTCGCTCGTAATGAGCAGTGTATTTGGGCGTTGGCAGTGCAAAGAACTTGTCGCCGAAGACAGTTTTCCACAACTGAAACGCACGAAGTGGCCCCAGTGCGCGCAGTGAGATC
>DNPC01000588.1:0-644 GCA_003501565.1 Planctomycetaceae bacterium
GGGAACGACAGAGCCGTTGTGCTGTCTCCGATGTGGACACCGTCTTGTTCCACACCTCGCATTGGCGCAGGTCTGCTGCCGGTTGCGAGGATAATGTGTTTGGCGCGAATCGAGTATTCTTTCCCGCCGCTAGAGGTCTGGACGGTATCGACACCAGTCAACCGACCACGACCGTTGTAGGGGGTGATTTTATTGCGCTTTAGTAGCATCGCGACGCCACCGGTCAGTTGGCTGACGATCTTGTCTTTCCGTGCTAGCATCCTGTCCAAGTCAAGCTTGACACCGCTCGTATCGACACCGTGCTCTGCAAGCTCCGAGTGCGTCATATGGTAAAGATGACTGGATTCCAGAAGTGCTTTACTCGGAATACAGCCGACGCGAAGGCACGTTCCGCCGAAGACTTCGTTCTCGTCAATGCAAGCGGTGTTGAAACCAAGTTGTGCGGCCCGAATAGCAGCCACGTATCCTCCAGGTCCACCGCCAACGACGACTACATCATGTTCAACTTGTTGCATCGCTCTTTCCCTCTACGCACATCAATTCGTTAGGGTATTTCTGCAGTCTAAACTTCGTCGGTCAAACCATCATTTTGATCGGGGAACATATCGCTATCGTCAGGCACGATTTCGTAATCGTCCTCGAGT
>DNPC01000588.1:706-4766 GCA_003501565.1 Planctomycetaceae bacterium
CGATTTCGTAATCGTCCTCGAGTTCTTCCTCGAAATCATCATCGAATTCATCGTCGAAATCGTCGTCATCGAAGTCGTCAAATGGATCGTCTGCTTCTTCTTCAACCGGGATTGGATCCGCATCGGGGTCGTCGGGATCCGTTGTATCGTCATCGGAACTCTCGCCTTCCTCATCACCCTCCTCGCTGCTGTCATCGGATTCCCAGGAGTCGTTGGCCGAGGGTGACACCAGTCCGCGGTAGACGATTTGACGATTGGATTCGGGACGGATGGACGGTTGTCCCGGAATGTTGGCAAGCAGGTCGGTGACTGTCATCGGTGCTGGAGACTCAGTTGTGTTGGTACGGAGTTACGGTTTTCAAGACGGCAGGCGGGATCGGGCTAGCAAGTCCCGGGTGGCTTCTAATTGGTAATGCGAGCGGGGTGGGGGCCTATATCTAAGCCACTACAAACGAGCCAATACCTCAATACGATACGCGTGGGAGTTAGAAAGTCGAGGGTTACCAGACGGCGTCGGGTACCTCAGGGTCGTATTTCCAACGTTTTCGGCATGCCAAGCGCTTTTTCACAAACCGAAAGTCCGACGCTCGAACCGTGTACGTTATCATGCCCGAGACTTTCTACAACCGCTACTTTGACCACGATGGGCCATCCTAAGTACTGCCGCACTGCCATCCCGCCGGGGCCATCAGCATATGCGACCAACTGCTGCGGATCCTCGAGCGCGCCGTACAGGACTGAGCGCCAGGCCGCAGACCGCATTATGTCTGGCTTGAGCATATCCGGCTGGGCACTACACTCTAGTCCGTTGATGAATGACTCCGCTATCTGATGAGCGGGCCGCGCTCCTGGAATTGAACCCGAATTCGATGACACTACCTACTTTCTTTGCCGACCAATCCGAGCTAATGAGAACAGCAGCGGCGGCGGCGCAGGTTGCTGGGGAAGTCATCCGCGTTGGCTACGATCAAGCTCACAAGATTGAGTCAAAGGGCATCGGCGACCTGGTATCCCAAGTCGACTTTGACGCGGACAAACGGGCCACAGAGGTGCTCCAGGAACACTCACCAGATTTGCCGATCATGTCGGAAGAACTCAGCCCCGAAACGGACGACCCACAGCAGAAAATGTGGGTCGTCGACCCACTTGATGGCACGACGGCTTATTTAATGCGAGCCGGTCGCCAGTATTCGTCCGTGCTGATTTCGTTGTGCGAAGGCGGCCATCCAACGCTTGGTGTGACCTACTTTCCACTCACGAACGAATGGTTCTACGCGGAAAAGGGCTGTGGATCTTTCAAAGATGGTCGTCGCTTCACTCTCACGCCGCAGGAGTATCGTTTATCGGCAGCCTGGATTGAAATGAACCAGTACGGTGACTCTCGCTTCGAAAGCGACTTTTTTTCCGCAGCTCGGCGGGCTCTGCGAGCCCCCGGCGGTGCAAGAATAGCTACGTCTTCCTTTCCACATGCGGGAGTCGCAATGCGAATCGCCGAGCAGAATAGCGGGCTGGTCGGTGCAATGCACGACAACTGTCTCGAAAGCCTCAAGCAAGGTCCTTGGGATATCGCCGCAAATCAAGCTATTTTTGAAGAAGCGGGCGGCCACTTCCTTAACGCCCAGCTGGAGCGAGTAAGTCCTTTTGTCGCTGAGCCGTTCTTAGTCGTGCCGTGCCTCAGCCTGGCCGAGCAGATTATCGAGTGCGTTTCGGCACACGTTGCCTAATGCCCCAGACAACTAGAGCCTCAGACAACTAGAGCCTCAGAGAACTAGAGCCTCACAGAACTAGAGCCTCAGAGAACCAGAGAAACGGAATTCCCAGCCTGCCCCTAATCGCCGATTTCAAGCGAATCGTTTACTATTGGCGTCACTTCGAAGCGTTTCGTGAGCGGTCAGCGGTGATGCCTCTGACCATGCTGAATTCCGGTACCCCAAACGCCGCAGATTCTTGCTCTTAACAGCCTCCTCTTCAGTACAGCACTTTACGGCGCTTACGCGGACCCGAGTTGACGGATCATGGAAAAGTCAAGAGTCGCTATCGTTGGTCTAGGAACGGTCGGCAGTGGCGTGGCCCGATTGCTGCTTGATCACGGAGATCGAACCGCCCGTCACGCTGGACGAACCCTGTGGCTTGAAAAAGCGGTCGTCAGAGATGTGAGCAAGCCACGTGGATGCGATTTGCCCGCTGGCGTTGTAACTGACAAGCTGGAAGAGGTCCTGAACGACCCGGAAATCAAGGTGGTCGCCCAGCTGGTGGGAGGGCTTGAGCCAGCTCGAACCATCATGTTGCGGCTGCTCGAGGCGGGCAAAGACATCGTTACTGCAAACAAAGCCCTGCTGGCCGAACACGGGCCAGAGCTGTTTGATCGCGCCCGCGAACTCGGGCGGTCAATCGCCTTCGACGCGGCCGTCGCCGGTGGCGTTCCAATCATTACAAATGTCAGCCAGTGCTTGTCCGCTAACCAAGTCGAATCGCTGCAGGGGATTTTGAACGGGACGTGCAACTACATCGTCTCGCAGATGGACGAGTGCGGCTGGAGCTACCAGCACGCGTTATCCGAGGCTCAACGCCTCGGGTTTGCAGAAGCGGATCCTACCTTCGATGTCGATGGCACCGACGCAGCCCAAAAACTGGCTATCTTGGCACACCTAGCCTTTGGGGCTCGGGTACGCTGGGCCGACATCCCCAGAACTGGCATCGACACCTTGGATTTGGCCGATCTGAACTTCGCCAAAGAACTCGGCTACCGAATCAAACTGATCGCCCACGCTCGGCTCGACAAAGCGGGCTTGGAGCTGAGTGTTGCGCCGACGTTAATCCGCTCCGGCCATCCACTGGCAGAGGTTCGAGCCAACTACAACGCAATCAGCGTTATTGGGGATGCCGTCGGCGATCTGTTTTTTCATGGACAAGGCGCAGGACAAATGCCAACTGCCTCGGCGGTCGTGGCGGATATGATTGACATGGCCGTCGGTCGGACTCCAATCACGTTCCGCACCCTGGAACTGTGGAGTGATCGTGAGGCGAAGGTGGATTTGCGTCCCGATGAAGACTTGCCCGGTCGCTATTACATGCGTTTCCGGGTCAATGACGAACCCGGTGTGATGGCTCAAATTACCTCCATCCTTGGCAAAGCGAGTCTGTCGATTTCGTCGATCATCCAACACGAACCGCCCAAGCCGTCCAGTGGCCAGGATCGCGACGCAACGGTGCAACTGGTCATCATGACCCATGAAGCTTCCGAAGGAGTCGCCAGCCGTGCTGTCGAACAAATCGAAGCCCTCCCGGTGACGATCGGCAATGTTGTCCGCATGCGAGTCGTCGAAAGCTAACGCTACAACCAGAGTTTCATCCGCCGCAGCTCACCGGCTCGCGGTTCCATAGCGGCATGCCAGTTGACAACGGGAATGCCAACCAGCCGACCGCCCAACTACATTACTGCCAATCATGAAGTACGCGATCATCATTCCGGACGGTTGTTCCGACTACCCAATTGCCGAGCTGGGTGATAAGACTCCCTTGGCTGCTGCAAACATCCCCCATATGGATTCCGTCGCAGCTCGCGGAGTCGTCGGTCAGACGGACAACGTGCCAGCGCACCTGCCCGCCGGAAGCGAAGTCGCCAACATGACCCTTTTCGGCTACGACCCCAATAAATACTTCACGGGGCGAGCACCTATCGAGGCAGCTGCAGGTGGTATTGAGATGGGCCCGCATGACTGGGCAATCCGGTGCAACTTAGTGACCATCGTCGATCAAATTATGGTTGACTTTACCGCTGATCATATTTCAACCGCGGAAGCGACGGAGCTGCTTGGCAGCTTGGCTGATTCGATCGGCGATGCTCCGCTGGAGTATGTGCCGGGAGTTAGCTACCGCAACTTGTTGCTCTACCGAGGTAGTGAGGACGCACCAGCGCCTTTCAGCGACGACACTCGGACGCGAGCCCCACATGATTTGACGGATCTGTCGGTGGCGGATGACTACCCCCGGGGACCGGGCAGTGATCTGCTGACCACGCTTATGCAGCGTAGCGAGCCAATTTTTGCTGAGCACAGTA
>DNPC01000808.1 GCA_003501565.1 Planctomycetaceae bacterium
GGACTCGATGAAGCTACTGCTGGTTGGACAGGCGGCGGGTTTTCAGTTCAAAATGCCGATCGTGTATTCAACTTGTTTCGACAAGTCGCCAGCGGAAACAATGTTGCGCGGGGCAAAGCCTGATGAACAGCTGCAGTCTCTGCGCGCCGCGGGTGTTACCCACCTAGCGTTCGACTGGTTTGAGATTGCCCGTTACCGGCAATCCGGGAATTATGGGTTTAGCGATTGGCCGCAACCAGCTGATGTTGAACAACTTATCGACAGCGGTGTGTTTGAGGAACTGGCGACTCCCTTTGAAAGGGACGACTTCCAAGTGCTGAAGGTCATCGAGCGTGTTGAGGAAGGAACCTCTGATGAAGAAGAGTAGGGCAAGTCTTGGGCTGTTGTCGCAGTTGAGGCGTTTTCTATTGTTTCATTCACTGGCTCTCGCATTCGGTGGATTCTTGTTTTATGCGGCAGTTGTCGTGCCGACTGGCAGTGACATCGTTGGCGTCACGACACAAGGATTTGTGACACAACAAGTTACCAATGTGCTTAACCTGCTAGTTGTGTGGGCTGTTGTCATGCTTGGCTGGGAGTACGTCGCCCAGTCAAAACAGCGGTCGGTCTCCGCGAATCGAATCCTATTGTTTTCTACTTGTACGATCGGTCTGAGTGTTTGTTTGTTGTTCTGGCTACACCAGCGGCTCGACGGGATGTTGGACGCTGACCTAATGGAGGTCAGTGACTCGAGCCTCTTTTACTTGCTACATCGATTTTACCTTTGGGTGTGTACGATCCAATGGATGTGTTCGTTGATGGCAACTTGGATCGTCTTATTACCCCCGACCAGTGAGACCGTTTCGGCTGCCGGAGTAGGGGAGCAGGCCCCGTGAATTATTTGTACGTGGCGCCATTTTTTGCTTATCTAATCGGAACATCGGTAGCTGCAAAATTTGAAGGAGTCAGCTACTCGGTCGCCTACGGGGTGTTGATGGTTGGCATCACCGGTTTGTTTCTATGCTTAGCGGCCACTGCGAGGCCAAAAGCGAAGACAGCAGGGGACGACCGGCACAGCAGCGTCGGGCTTAGCGAAATTGCGCCACACTGGCGAGTAGCCGAAGGGTTCCTTGTTGGAGTCATTGGGATCGCGCTCTGGATTTGGCTGAGCGACCTGCAACTTGAACGCAGATTCCTGCCGGAGATGCTTCAGCCTGCAGAGCGAGTGAGCTTTAACCCCCTGAGTGAATTCGATTCTTCTTGGGGTAAATGGGCGTTCGTGGCGGTACGCTTGTTTGGTTTGGCTATTGTTGTACCAGTCGCCGAAGAGCTGTTTTGGCGCGGGTTCTTGCTGAGATGGATTATCGATCCGAATTGGGAACAAGTGCCGCTGGGAAGTTTCACCTGGCGAAGCTGTCTGGCTGTAACTGCGCTGTTTACGCTTGCGCATCCCGAGTGGCTTGCCGCCGCGGTCTACTGCCTATTAATTAACGGGTTGTTGTATTGGCGCCGCGATCTCTGGCAATGCGTTGTCGCTCATGGTGTTAGCAATCTGTTGCTTGGGCTCTATGTGCTTAAGTACGAAGTTTGGTACCTCTGGTAAAACGTGTCTGAGTTGTTGATAGCGGCAAACCGGTCGGGGCAAAGCCGATTTTCGTCCACGGCTTACCCGTCGGTAGCTTATGATTGTTGCTAAATAGCGTGAATGCACTGCGGCGCTCGCTTTGCATCATTGATGTTGCAGCTTTGAACCGGCTGTTTCGAGATCGAACAGTCGCTCTGTGAGGGTATGGAAGATGACGAGACGACTAAATATCGTGTTGGCGGTGTTGATTGCCGTGACACTGGCTTCGCAACGCGAATTGTTCAGTCAGGAAACGGCGGAAGAGGGCAGGGCGGGAAAGCCAAACATGATCTATATCATGGCCGACGATCTGGGTTATGGTGATTTGGGATGTTATGGTCAGGAGCGAATTCTAACGCCGAATATCGATCTACTTGCAAAAGAGGGAATGCGGCTGACGAGCTACTATGCGCCCTGCACAGTTTGCCGGCCATCAAGACTTGGATTGTGGACCGGAATGCATATGGGGCATACTGCAATTAACTCCAATGCAAAGTACATATTCCAGCCCGAGGATGTTACGGTAGCAGAGTTGTTGCGTGAGGTTGGCTATCGGACGGGCGGAGTTGGGAAATGGGCAATGGGAGGTGTGGATACTCCCGGACGACCAACTGCCAATGGTTTCGATTTTTGGATGGGATATCTCGATCAAAGTGAGGCGCATAATTACTATCCGACGCACCTGTGGAAGCGTGAGGATAAGTACCCGTTGGCAGGAAACGTCATCGGTGATTATCCAAATGGCCGCGGCCGGGTAGCTTCAAAACGTGTGACGTATTCGCATGATGTGATGACCAATCAGGCATTGGACTTCATTCGCGACAACCACCAGCAACCTTTCTTGTTGCACATCCACTGGACGATACCGCATGCGAACAATGAAGGCGGTCGAGTGACTGGGAACGGGATGGAAGTTCCGACTCTTGGCGTTTACGCAAACCGTGATTGGCCTGAGCCCGAGAAAGGGCATGCCGCAATGATCACTCGGATGGATGGGGATGTTGGACGGCTTTTGTCGCTGTTGCGAGAGCTGCAAATTGACGAAAAGACGCTAATCATTTTCACCAGCGATAACGGGCCGCACCAAGAGGGCGGCCACAAACATGAGTACTTCGATTCCAATGGCCCGCTTCGTGGCTACAAACGCGATCTGTACGAAGGTGGTATCCGTGCGCCTACCATCGCGCGTTGGCCTGGGAAGATTGAACCAGGGACGGAAAGTGATGAACCGCTTGCCGGATACGATTGGTTGCCAACGGCATGTGAACTCGCTGGGGCAGAAACGCCCGAAGGAATCGATGGCGTCTCCTTTGTACCGACCTTGATGGGCGCCCAGCAGCCATCGCACGAGTATCTGTTCTGGCGCTATGGTGAAAAGACCGCGGTCCGGTTGGGCGATTGGAAAGCAGTTCAACTCACTTCCGACGGCCCGCTTGAACTGTATAACTTGACCGACGATATTGGCGAGCAAAATAACGTCGCCGAGCAGAACCCAGACATCATAGAACGTGTCAAAGCGAGTGTTGTCGATGCGACAAAGTAGTGCGAAAAGTAGTATGTGGGGCAAGCTTCCAGCCTGCCGCTTGCAGGAAATACCTTCGCTTGTCGTCACTTCGTAAGCTAAATCAACTTTAATGGGAAACCCAATGGACCTATCGATTCGACCTGGTGATGATGAGTGTTTTGACTACCACCGTAACTATGTGGCTCTGGTCCCTGATGGTGATATCACCAAAACGCTAGAGGCACAGGTGGCTGAGATCTCAAAGTTTGTCAGCCAGATTCCAACTGACCAGTGGGAAGTTGTCCATCCGCCCTATGGTTGGTCGGTGAGTACCGTGATATCGCACTGTTGTGATGCCGAGCGCGTGTTTGGCTATCGAATTCTACGTTTTTCGACTGGTGACAAGACCGATCTGCCTGGTTGGGATGAGAATCATTATGCGAGCTGCGGTTACACAACTGCTAGCACCCGAGAGGAATTGGCTGTCGAGTTTGGGTCGCTGCGGATGGCCAACTTGCGGCTTCTGAATCGGTTGACCGAAAGCGGCTGGACTGGCCGAGGAACTGCGGATGGTCGCATCGTCTCGGTTCGGACGCTGTCTTGGCTAATGGCCGGACACTGGTTGCATCACAAAGTG
>DNPC01000829.1 GCA_003501565.1 Planctomycetaceae bacterium
GGACTGGCCTACGAACGCGATCGACTATTTCGTGCTCCATCGACTCGACGCGGCTGGCCTAGTTCCGTCGCCATCTGCCGACCGTAGAACTCTGGTGCGCCGAGTGTACTTTGACTTGCTGGGACTTCCCCCAACCGACGCCCAGGTCGAAGCATTTCTGAACGACCAAGCTCCGGACGCCTACGCGCGATTGGTAGACAATCTGCTTGCATCACCGCACTACGGTCAACGTTGGGCGCGCCCCTGGTTGGACCTCGCGCGGTACTCGGACACCAACGGTTACGAAAAAGATCGTGAACGGACCATTTGGCCCTTCCGTGACTGGGTGGTCGAGGCGTTAAATGCGGATATGCCGTTCGATGAATTTTCTATCCAGCAACTGGCCGGCGACATGCTGCCTAACCCTAGCCAAGAACATCTTGTCGCGACAGGCTTTCACCGGAACACCATGCTGAATGAAGAAGGTGGGATCGACCCTCTAGAGTATCGCTTTTATTCGGTGGTTGACCGAGTTGCCACCACGGGCACAGTTTGGCTTGGTCTCACCACCGGATGTGCGCAGTGTCATACTCACAAATACGACCCGCTGTCTCACACTGAATACTATCAACTGATGGCCCTGCTAAATAATGCCGAGGAAATCGACTTGAACCTTGTGTCGGACGAATCCCGGCAACATCGAAAAACGCTTGAGCAACAGATCGATGCGGCTATTGCGGCACTCCCCGCAGAATACCCCTGCGATAGCGATGCCAACCGCTCCCCCAATGACCAACTTGAAAGCGACTTCAAAGTTTGGCTGCAGTCCGAGCACGAATCCGCTGCAAGGTGGCAGGTGATTAAGCCAACCAAATTGGCGTCTAATCTTCCGCAACTGGAAACACTCGACGATGGATCGGTGCTGTCCACCGGAGACATTACCAAACGTGACGTGTTTGAACTCGAGTTTGACTTCAGTGAGCTTGCCAGAAGCAGTTCCAACTTCAGTCCGTCGGGGGCGACTGCGCTACGATTGGAGGTGCTGCCCGACGATCGTCTGCCTGCGGGTGGACCGGGGCGAGCATTCTACGAGGGCCGCAAAGGAGACTTCTTCCTCAGCGAGCTGACCATCACCGCAAACGACGAACCAGTGGAGATGAAGACCAGTTCGGTCAGCTACGGCAAATTGTCGATAGGCGGCGGTTCCGCCGATGCCAAGAACGTTTTCGACGGCGAGGGATCGACCGGCTGGTCCGTTTCGGGACGTGAGGGCGAGAGACACCAACTCGTGGTCAATTTCGCAGCACCTTTGCCCAAGGTCGGCAAACTCCGCCTCACTCTGCTGTTTGAACGACACTTCGCAGCCAGCTTGGGCCGGTTTCGCGTCGCGCTGTGCCAGCAAACAAAAGATGCAATTGCGTCGAAACTGGATGATGCCGATGAACGTGAGCTGGTACTGACTGAAGATCTGGAGAATCTACCAGACGATCTGCGGTCCAAGCTGCTCCGCCATTATTTGCTCACCACCGAGAAACTCGCCGAAGCTCGGAAGCCTGTGGATGCACTGCGTAACAAATTGAAAGTGCGTGACACGACGATGATCTTCAGTGAAAGAAAGCCCGAAAACCCACGAGAGACATTTAGGCACCATCGTGGTGAGTACCTCAGTCCCCGCGAACCGGTCAGCGGTGGCGTACCTGAGTTTTTGAATTCACGCGACCAGCAAGTTGGAAACCGCCTGGAATTCGCGCGGTGGCTGGTCAGCGAGGGTAATCCTCTGGTGGGTCGAGTCGTCGCCAATCGTGCCTGGGCTGCATTCTGGGGACGCGGCCCTCATTCAACGCCTGGCGATTTCGGCACCCAATCCCCGCCTCCCAGTCATCCTGATCTGCTGGATTGGTTGGCCTGTGAAACGCAAAGTACCGGCTGGTCACAGAAACGGTTACACCGTTTGATTGTCACCAGTAGCACCTATCGTCAGTCTTCCCACGCAACGGCTGAGCTGATCGAGCAAGATCCAAGCAACATCCTGATGGCTCGCGGTCCGAGATTCCGGCTGCCTGCCGAGATGGTTCGCGATGCCATGTTACGCTCATCGGGCCTACTAACCGAGAAAATTGGCGGGCCAGGCGTCCGGCCGCCCCAGCCGCAGGCGGTAACGGCTGTTGCCTACGGCAATCCGAAATGGAATACGACCAGTGGCGAGAACCGCTATCGAAGATCGCTCTACACATTCGCCAAGCGAACAGCACCGTTCGCAGCTTTCGCGATTTTCGACGCCCCCACGGGTGAGAATTGTGTTGCCCGGCGTGACCGTAGCAACACGCCCTTGCAGGCATTGACGCTTCTGAACGATGCGATGTATCTCGAGTTTGCTGTCGGTATTGCTGAACAAGCCGTACGCGATGCGCAGCGTACGGCACCGACGGTTAAGTCCGAGCCGACCGCTGGAACTGGGAAGATAGTCGAACTCATTTTCCGTCGCATCCTAAGTCGCCCGCCCAATAAACGCGAGAGAGCTCTGACGGCGAAGTACTTCAGCTCGCAACTTTCCCGTTTGCAGGCGCAACAACTCGACGCTTCACAGATCTTGACCAACCGACCATCCTCTTCAAAAGAAGATTTGGAAGCTGATAACCTCGCAGCCTGGACGCTTGTTGCCAGGGCGATCATGAATCTCGACGAAGCGATAACCAAACCCTAGCTCGGGTACGGTGTCAGATGCTAGGCACCGAAACCAGAAAGCGACACTAGACGCCCCCCAAGTTACAACGATTGCAAACTGATGAATCCACTTTTAGAACAAACACGGCGACATTTCTTCCGCGACTGTGGTGTAGGGGTTGGTCGCATCGCACTCGCCAGCGTTCTCGCAAGCACGCTCACCGGCGCGTCGACTACGGCCACATCTGCTAGCGAGATCGCAACCGCCAATGGACCTTTTACGCCCCGCCAGCCCCATTTTCCAGCAACCGCCAAGCGTGTGATCTACCTGTTCATGGCAGGGGCGCCCAGCCAACTGGAATCGTTTGACCACAAACCCAAGTTGGCTGAGTTGGAAGGCAGTCCGCTGCCACCATCCGTCATCGGTGGGCAACGCTATGCATTTATCCAGCCTGACGCTGCGGTCCTGGGGCCTCGTTTTAAGTTTGCACGGCACGGGCAGACCGACACGGAAGTTTCTGAAGTCTTGCCGTACACTGCAAACATCGTGGATGAAATCGCGATTGTGCGGAGCGTACATACCGATCAGTTCAATCATGCCCCGGCGCAGCTCTATGTGAACACTGGCAGCGGCGTACCTGGGCGGGCCAGCATGGGTAGCTGGTTAAGCTACGGTCTGGGCAGCGAGGCGGAAGACCTGCCATCGTTTGTAGTGCTCAAAAGTGGCGGGAATCTAAGTGGTGGGGCGGCCATGTGGAATGCTGGCTTCCTACCTTCGGTGCATCAGGGAGTGCCCTTTAGAAGTCAGGGGGACCCTATTTTGCACGTCGCGAATCCGCCCGGAGTCGACGTGCGTGGACAACGTGAGACCCTTGATTTCATGCAACAGTTGAACGCAATTCAGTTGGCCAAGGTCGCGGATCCTGAAATTCGAACTCGGATGGAAGCCTACGAAATGGCGTTCCGGATGCAGGCTCGAGCGCCCGAGTTGATGAACTTCGACGACGAAACGCAGGAGACTCTGGATCTGTACGGAATCGACAGCGACAAATCCAATCAGACGTTCGCGCGCAGCTGTCTACTCGCCCGTCGCTTGGCCCAGCGTGGCGTCCGATTCATTCAGTTGTATCATTCCGGCTGGGACCATCACAGCAACGTCGAAGGCGGTATGCGCAAGCAGTGCGAGCAAACCGACCAAGCCTGTGCCGCGCTCATCCAAGACTTAAAACGTCAGGGCATGCTTGAGGACACTTTAGTCGTGTGGGGTGGGGAATTCGGCAGGACCCCAATGGTAGAAGCCAGCGCGGCCCTTGGACGCAGCAATGGTCGCGACCACCACCCACAAGCCTTTACGATGTGGCTCGCCGGTGGCGGGATCAAAGCCGGTGCCCGTGTCGGAAAAACGGATGAACTAGGTTTCCACATCGCCGAACGTCCGGTGCACGTGAGCGATATCCAGGCGACGATCTTGCATTGTTTAGGACTCGATCACGAGCGACTTTCATTTCGCCATCGTGGACTCGATTTCCGCCTCACCGGCGTCGAACACCGCTCCCCCGTTGAAGAATTGCTAACCAGCTAGCTCCCAATCTGAAATTCCAAACAATCCGCTCTCCCAGTACGCCGCTCTATTCGAACACCCCGCTCAACAAACACTCCACGAGCCCCGCTTTCGAACTGTCGATTCATCAATCGCTTCGGTACAGTGTTCAGCAGCTTGTATTAGTTCTGCGCGAGTACTCTGTCGATGGGGCTTTGTAGCTGGTCACTAAATTCAGCGCTTTGTAGGCCGTAACAAGCCGTGCGCCGTTGCGGCAAAAAAATGCACTTGCAGCCGATGGCCAAGAGGCTAGTGAAATCGCCCACAATGGACGACAACTGCACATTGTGCTCGTTGAGACAAACTACGCACCGCTCCCAGTCGCTGCCAGGCAGGTGCTCCCGCTGCCGATAGCTGTTTGGAAAATCGGAATATCGAGGTACGGTTTAAGGGAATTTCCGCTTGAAGTCCGCTCTGTTGCTCCATAGCGTACCGACGCATCCACGCGCAAACAACATCTTGTCCGCATCGCTGATATCGCTGGCTTTGACGAGCATCTCAAACTTCGTAAGCGTCATTCCCTCAGTATTTTTCGTTTCCCATTCGCCCCATCCAAACGCCAATGGCGTATGATAGCGGCCCTCGAGTCGGGTGATGTTAGCTCAACGCCCCAACTGACTCGAGCGATAATTCCATTACGCCCCAACTGACTAGGGGATAACTAATATCGTTACGTCTTGCAACTGGAGTCCCCTGATTCTGAATTTCACTGCTCACTTACTCTCGTATAGTTTGCTGATCTTGATGCCATTCGTATCTCGTACGTGCCGGGCTCAGGGCCAGGAGGTTTATGAGAATTCGGTCGGAATGAAATTTGTCAGCGTGCCGGAAGGCGAGTTTGAGTTCGGCCCTCATACATCACCCTATGATCTGGCTGCGAGTGACGGGGATGCCATTACCATCCCTATTTCATCTGGCTTGCGAATCCAACAACATGAGGTATCGGTGCGTTTATTCGCGCAGTTCTGCAGAGAGGAGAACTATGTGACCGTTCGCCAACGAGACATCCGCCTCGGTAATGTTCCAAGCGATGGTGAAAGTCTTAAGGAATGGAGAGCATCCGACTCTGAACTTCCAATGAGTAACGTTACCTTGGAAGACTGCATCACGTTTTGCAAATGGCTTTCCGAGAAAGAAACTCGAATCTATCGACTGCCGACAGAGATTGAATGGGAGTATTGTTGTCTACTCGGCAGCAAAGGAAGAACTCCCCAGGAACAATTCACGCCTCCGGTAGCTTGGATAGGACGCTGGCAGCTTGGTGATGACAAGCCTGAGGGGCTACCCTTGGGAGAGTTCCGCGATGGACCAAGAAGGGTTGATGCAGGGGCTGCGGACTCCCTCAGTCTTTACAATATGCGAGGTAACGTCCAGGAAATCTGTGACAGCTGGTATCACGCTCGTACGAAACTGCAATCTCCTAGTAAGCTGACTGGAAGGGTTATTGCCCTTGTCGTCCGTGGCGGTTCGTGGACTCGCGCGCCGATGTGGGCTCAAGCAAAACAGCGCAGTTGGCATAACGCTCTCAGGTATTCTGATAGCACAGGTTTCCGCGTCATTCTTGACGAACGAAAAGCAGACGTAACCACGCGATGAAACGAAGTCGCCGACCATCGTCCAGATTTGCATCAACATCAATCACGGCGACTCGATTATCGCCGTTCTGCCATTGAGATCGTGACGTGACGCAGCGGCGCCTCATCCTCTGTTGTATCGGCGTTGCTCTTGCTGCGGCGTGGATGCTGCTACACCGAGACTCAGGTTTACCACCAACTGCAAATTCGGACTTTGATCCCATGCCATTCGCTGACTACAAGCCTCCATTTCATGATGAGTGGCGACGCGAACACGATGTGTATCCGTTCGACTGCTGGACTGACGATGGATACGACCCGTCACTTTCCGACGTTCCGCGAGACATCCAGCTTCTGTCCGGAATGGATTACGGAAAATCAGACATCGACAATGGCGGATTCCACCAATTCTTTCACAACGGAACCGGTGTATTTGCACCTGAGATGGTTGAGTGGTGTGAACGGTCGGGACTTGACGATGTTGCAGAAGTGATTCGCAACGCAATGTCAACACTTACGGACGGCGAGTATCCACGATCACGTGAGGGTCGTCACCGCGCGTTAGCTCGTTTTCCGATGCAGGGGCACAGAGAACAATGGGACCCGTTCTATCAACTCGATGAGAAATTCTACGCTTCGCTCTCGAACAACGCTTCGAGGTATGATGATACGGCAAACAAGTGGTTACGCGAGACCTGCGGCATCACCCAACTCGACGACCCACCGAATGCAGAACCATGACATGCACGGGAGGACGGCTTGCGGCGTTTTTGGCAATGGCTAGTCCACTCTCCGTCCCCCGTGATGGCCACCGTTCGCCAGCTTAGGCCAATGAAAGAACTGCCATCACAAACGGATTTTGATCCGACTGGTTGTGACCTCGACGGGCAATGCGCGTGGTCGCACTTCGGAGGGGAAACTCTCGATCAAGCATTCTCCCGATTCAACGAATGCCCCGAGAACTATCAGGAGGACTTCATGTTCATGGGAACGGTAGCGTTTCGCTTTTACTTTCCTGTAATCGATCGGTTTTTGAGGCAAACGATCGAGATACCCGTCGCCAAACGACTCGATAGACAATCATGGATTCTTGCGCAGTGCCTAGCACACCAATTTACTAACCCAGATGCGAATCTGATCAGGGAACGCAGAAATCAAGCAATTGATCTATGAGATTTCATGATTGAAAATGTAGATGCGTTCAAAGATGATTGGGATCCGCCCAGTGAGATACTTGACCGCTGGAATGATCTACGGAATCAACTTGACGACTTGGCGAACCAAGGATTGAACCCAAGTTCGCGTGGCCGTCCAACTTGCTAATTACTCAAACCCGCGAACTGGGTTAATCTAAACGTTCGCCCAATTACATGTTAACACGACGAAACGATGGTGGCGGTACAACACTGGTCCTTGCCCGTGGCGATGATCTTGATGCCGTTCCTGATTCTCATAGCGACATTATTTCGGATTCCGTACGTGAGGCGTTTCGCGATCCGCCGTCGTACTTTTCTGCCATAGCAAACCGAACACAGATTCCAAACCTCAAGCGATATCTAGACCGATTCGTATCTTATGGGAACTGGTCTCTTCTCCTTGCGGACACTTACATGATGGATCGTGATACCGTTGCTGCATTTCAATGGTTTCACGCGGATCAATACACTTGCATGTTTGGACCATCAACAGCGGATTGTGATGACAATCGCTTTGCGTTGCTTCACGATGACGTCTCACACGTCCACTGGGACTCCATCGGTTTTGCTGGTGGAATCGTGCCGTTTCGCAATCATATCACCGTTGACGATTACGGGACCCCATCAACGAACCCGATCTTTCCTGCTGACTCCACGACCGTGTTCGGAAACTCGTCGTGCGGTGACATGATGGTTTGCAATCTTTCTGGTTACGCAGGATATTTGTCGCACGAGAATGGCGCGTCTTACATTGTTGGTTCGTTTCCCGAAATGTTAGACTGGTGCTTCGGAGAGCTGATGAGGAATCGAACGCCAGAGTTCGACTATTCCCGTTGCCGATAAAGATGGGCGAACCGACCAATGCACGCCAGTCGCAGTGGCGTACTGGTTTTGCTAACCAATCATCTTCCGCGACGACGTGATTGGGAACGTTGGACTAAGCCGCTTCGCGGATGGGAGGTTGTGAGCTTAGTGGGGTGCAGGACTATGTTCTATAGTGGTCGTCCGCGCTGGAGTGGTAGTGTGGGGCGGGCGGCTGTTCGGTGACCGAATGGTTGTAGGCACTGTGAGGTGGGTAGTTGAGCTTTTGGGGCTCAATGAGCAGCTTTCTGAATAAAGCGACTTGCGATCTGCAGTGTCGTGCCCAAGGTTCCTTAGAAGCAGCGAGCTGTTTTTCGCTGGCTGTCGACTAACGACCAATCTGGAGAACGCCGCACTGATTCAAACATCTGTGCAGCGATGGTGCTGGCCGCTGCGCGGTCATCAGCTTCGAGTGTAAAACGCGGCATTACAACCATCACTCCCCTTCCATTGCGGCTGGCAACAG